>JBGUET010000195.1:0-5071 GCA_041821225.1 Sedimentibacter sp. | reverse complement strand
AAAATCAAACTCGTCATTGTTAGAGTAATCGTTCCAACATTCTCTGTTCCAAATTTCAATTCTGTCTATAACTCCTATTATAGAAGCTTCACTATTAAGTTCACTGAATTCGCGAAGTGATGGCGGTACCAATATTCTTCCCTGTTTATCAAAAGAACATTCACTAAATCCAGAAACAAATCGTCTTAAAAAAAATCTTTCTTGCTTGTTGAAGGTTGATAGATTTCGAAGTTTACCAACAAATTCTGTCCATGTTTCAATAGGATAAACAAACAAGCATTTATCCAATCCTTTTCCAATATAGAATGTCTCTCCAAGTTCATTTCTGAATTTTGAAGGTATTATTACTCTTCCTTTTTCATCAAATGAATGAATATACTCACCAGTAAACATTTTCTACCACCTACTGGGCACATTATACCACAATGTGGGTATAAAACACCACTATTATTTTAAAAAATTAAAATAATTTTATTTTGTCCACTACTTATGGTGAAATTTCTACAGTTGTCCACTTTGTTTTCACAAAAACAAACCAGGGGACGGACCTTTGAGTAAAAATCATCTCTTAAGGTCCGTCCCCTGGTTTTATAATTATTTTGTTTATAATGTTTTTTTCTTTTTCAAATACATTAAAAGTCCAATGCCTATTATTATGGAACCTAGGCTTATGAGTTGGGCTACTCTCATGCCTACAAACATGAGACTATCCGTTCTCATTCCTTCAACAAAGAATCTTCCTGCAGAATACAAAATCAAGTACAGTCCAAGAACTTGACCATCAGTTGTTTTCTTGTTTTTTCTAAACCACATTAGAAAAATAAAAACAGAAAAATCTATAATAGACTCATATAAAAATGTAGGATGAACTTTCACTCCATTTACCATTATTCCCCACGGCAGACTAGTAGGTCCACCAAAGGCTTCTTGATTCACAAAATTTCCCCATCTTCCTATTGACTGTCCTAGTGCAACGCTTGGCATTACAATGTCAAGAAGTTGCAGTACATTAATTTTTCTTTTTTTGCAAAATATTATTCCAACTATAACACCAGCAATTAGAGCTCCATGTATAGCCAATCCACCATTTCTAATATTAATTATTTCTTTTAAGTTCTCACTGTAATAACCCCAAGAAAATATTACATAATACGTTCTTGCTCCCAAAATTGCAGAAGGGATTGCATAAAGCAAAAAATCCAACAAATCATCTTGCTTAAAACCAACCCTTTTACATTCTTTTAATGCAAATAAAACTCCTAGAAGCACTCCAGAAGATATTAACACTCCATACCACATTATTTCAATTCCAAATATTCTAAATGCCACTGGATCCATATTTCCTCCTAAATTTAATGCTGCATTACTTTAATACTATTTTTATAAATTTAACATTAATCATTATATAATTTTATACCTGTTTCGTCAAATAAAAAATGAGACCTTTCAATTCCACAAGGATGACAATTGCATGCATTACGGTCATCTTTGTGTACATATAGAAAAGTCTCATTTATGGTCAGTAATTCTTATCTTAAAGTTGCCTTAAATTTACTTTCTAGAACTTCAAGTATTTTCTTGCTAATATTTTCAACTTCTTTTTCCTTTAATGTACGTTCTTTGTTTCTGTAAGTTACAGAAAAAGCAGTACTTTTGTATCCTTCTTCAATATGTTCACCCTTATATACATCAAATAATTTTACACTTTCAATAATATGAGGATTAACGGCTTTTATTGCCTCTTCCATTTCTCCTGCAAGAACTTCATCTTTTACTGTTACAGCAATATCCCTTACCATTGATGGATATTTAGGAAGTGCTTCATATTTCCAATTAGTATTTTTATTTTGAAGGATTTTTTCTATATCTATTTCAGCAATGTAGACTTTGTGGTCAAGACCGTAATTTTCTGTTGTCTGATGGCTTGCTTCTCCATATATTCCTATACATTCATCATTCACATACATTGCAGCGGTTCTTCCAGGATGAAAAGTTGGATTTTCTTTTAGTGGTTTAATTGCTACTTGCATTCCAAATCTAGATAAAATACCTTCCACAATACCTTTCAAATCAAAGAAATCATACTTGCCATACATTCCAATACATAGCTTTAATTTTTCATAAGGCTCTTCTGTAACTGGCAGTGACTTCGGAATAAATACACTTCCAACTTCAAAAAGTTTCGCATCATCAACACCTCTATAAGAATTTCTACCTATAACTTCCATCATGTTTGGAATTAAAGTTGTTCTCATAGAACTGAAATCCTCGCCTAGCGGATTAATAATTTTAACATAATCCCTCAGTTGACTGTCTGCTGGTGCACAAATATTATCGTATGATTTAGGACTAATAAATGAATATGTTGTAATTTCATAAAGCCCCATGCCACATGAAATTGATTTTATTTGGTCTTCTAGCATTCGTTTTTCAGTTTTTCTTCCTACTCTCGTCATCCCTGTAAGTGGCTGAGATACAATGTTCTCAAAGCCATAAAGCCTTCCTACTTCTTCGATAATGTCTGCTTCTTGTTCTATGTCAGTTCTAAAATATGGTATTTTACAGCTGATTTTATCACCATCGTATGTACTTTCTATTTCCAGTGTATTTAATGATGCAAGCATATCTTCTACTGGAATTTCAACACCAAGAAGCTGTGTTGAGCGGTAAGGTCTTAAAGTTACAACAGGAGGCACATATTCATTTTTCCCTGCTTCCAAAAACCCTCCAACAACAGTTCCTGCACCAATCATTTCAATTAATTGGCAGGCTCTCTTGCTTGCTAATTCAACAATCATGTATCCCATAGGTTTTTCATTTCTTGCAGATGCTTCCGAACGCATTCCAAGTTTTTTTGATGTTTCTCTAATTGATTTTGGATTAAAATTAGCTGATTCCAAAACCATTATTTTAGTATCATCGTTGATTTCAGAATAATATCCACCCATTACTCCAGCAATGCATGCAGGTTTTTCTTCATCTGCAATTACAAGCATGTTTTCGTTCAAAGGTCTCTGGTTCTTATCTATTGTAACAATTATTTCATCTTTTTTTGCTCTTCTTGCAACAAGTTTTCTACCTTTCAACGCTTCAAGGTTGTATGCGTGAAGAGGCTGGCCAAGTTCAAGCATAACATAATTTGTAACGTCAACTATGTTATTAATAGGTCTCATACCTGCATCCATTAAAGTTCTTTGCATCCAAAGAGGAGATGGTCCTATTTTTATGTCTTTGATTACTTTTGCATAAAAACGGCTGCACAAATCTTCATCTTCGATTTCTACTGAATTCATGAAATCTTTTATATCGCCTTGTTCATTTTTAATTTCAATTAAAGGAAATTTAAACTTTGTTCCTAAAGTTGCTGCGGTTTCTCTTGCCATTCCAACAATATTCAAACAATCGGGCCTGTTGAATGTTACTTCAACTTCAAGAGCGCTGCCATTAAGTCCTAAGATTTCTTTTACATCTTTCCCAAGTTCCGTGTCTTTTGGAAGAATTATAATTCCGTCTCTGCTTTCTTTTGGAACGACTTTGTCTTCAAAACCAAGTTCTTCATAAGAAACCATCATTCCACAAGAAGGAAGTCCTCTTAATTTACTTTTCTTAATTTTTACTCCATTAGGAAGAATTGCTCCTTCTAATGATACAGGAACTATGTCTCCTTCACGAATATTTGTAGCCCCTGTAATTATTTGAACAGGTTCTTCTTCATTTATGTCTATTTGTGTAACAACAAGTTTATCTGCATTTGGGTGTTGCTTAATTTCAAGAATTTTGCCTGTAACTACGTTTATTACTTCTTTGTTATAGTCAATAACAGCGTCAATATGAGACCCTGTAAGTGTCAATTTATCTGCCAATGTTTTGTCGTCTGTATTTATTTCAACATATTGGCTCATCCATTTAATAGGTACTAACATTTTAACCTCCTAGAATTGTTTTAAGAATCTTACATCATTTTCAAATAATAACCTTATGTTAGGAATACCATACTTAACCATGGTAACTCTGTCAATTCCCATTCCAAATGCGTAGCCTGAATAAACTTCAGGATCTATTCCGCAGTTTCTAAGAACATTTGGATGTGTCATTCCGCATCCTAACAGTTCCATGCTCCATCCAGTTCCATGACATGATGGACAGCCTTTACCCATACAAATAGGGCAAGACACATCAACCTCGGCGCTTGGTTCTGTAAATGGGAAATTGTGAGGTCTAAAACGTGTTTTCATTTCACTTCCAAACAATTCCTTTACAAATTGGTCTATTGAATCTTTAAGATTGGCCATTGTAACTCCCTTATCAACAACAAGGCACTCCATTTGGTGAAACATAGGTGAATGTGTATCATCCACATCATCAAATCTAAATGTTCTACCAGTTGATACCATCCTTATAGGAAGTTTTCCTTCTTTCATAACCCTAATTTCAACAGGTGAAGTATGAGTTCTTAATATTAAATCATCTGCAATATAAAATGTATCAGACATGTCCCTTGACGGGTGGTCATAAGGTGCGTTTAAATCATCAAAGTTGTTTGTTACAGTTTCTATTTCTGGGCCACTTACCACATCATATCCCATGCGCATAAATACGCTTTCTAATTCTTCTTTTACTTGTATTAAAGGATGTCTTCTTCCTATTTCAGGAACCCTTCCTGGCATGGTTATATCTAGAGTTTCTGATTTAACCTTTTTAATTGTTGCATGAGTAGTTGCCTTTTCTTTGATTTCTTTAATTTCATTTTCTATTAATACTCTTACGTCATTTGCCAGTTTACCCATTTCAGGTCTTTCTTCTTCTGACAAAGTTCCCATTGACCTTAATATTGAAGTCAATTCTCCCTTTTTGCCTAAATATTGAACTCTGATTTTTTCAATAAGTGCATTGTCATTGCATTCTTTCAATTGATTCAAAGCTTCTGTTTTTAACTTCAAAAGTTGATCTTTCATAAATTCTCCTTTCATTTTTTACATATTATATTTATTCCCGGATAATATTTACTCGGGTTATATACGTCAAAGTCTCGTCGAGGTTAGGGCATACGCAGTCTCGCAACACAAATTTA
>JBGUET010000194.1:0-5092 GCA_041821225.1 Sedimentibacter sp. | reverse complement strand
AACATCAGAATAAAAGATATGCTTGATTAACATTAAAAGAATGAGATTCTAATGAAGAATCTCATTCTTTTTGTTGCTTATAAATTTTTATTGTTCATGACCTATTAACAAGTCTATGGTTCGTTTGGTCCATTCTTCTGCTTCAAGTATTGTTTCAACTGATTCTATTTTAACTGCGCTGTGTTTGAACATGATTTTCTCATTAATGTTTCCTATATCTAGAAAGCTTATTTTTTTATTTAAGAACAAATTGACGCATGCTTCATTTGAAGCGTTGAGTGCTGCAGGCATTGTACCACCAACTTTTAATGCTTCAAAAGCAAGACTGAGGCATTTGAATGTTTTTATATCTGGCTTTTCAAATGTAAGTTTTCCTATTTCAGCAAGAGAAAGGCTTTTGTAACTATTTTTTAAACGCATTGGATAAAATAGAGCAAATTGTATAGGTACTCTCATATCTGGAAGACCTAATTGTGCTATAGTTGAATGGTCAGAAAATTCAACACCTGAATGAATTATGCTCTGAGGATGCACCACAATTTCAATTTGTTCAGGCTCTACATCAAATAGAAATTTAGCTTCTATAACTTCTAGTCCTTTGTTCATTAAGGTTGCTGAATCAATGGTAATTTTTCTACCCATTGACCAGTTTGGATGTTTTAAGGCATCATTGATTGTGACTGTTTTTAAATATTCTGTGTCTTTCCCTCTAAAGGGTCCCCCAGAAGCTGTCAATATAATTTTATTTATACTTTTTTCGCTATTTGACATAAGGCATTGAAAAATTGCGCTGTGTTCACTATCCACAGGAAGAATTTCAGCATTGTACTCTTTTGCTAAATTCATTATGTAGTCCCCACCAGTTACCAAGGTCTCCTTGTTGGCTAAAGCTATTGTTTTGCCTTTTTTAATTGCAGCAATTGTTGGCTTTAGTCCAATCATCCCTGAAACGGCGGTTACTATAATTTCACTTTTATAATATTCTGAGGCTGCTATTAGACCATCCATTCCATGGAGTATTTCGCATTTCACATTAGGTGGAAGCATGTGTTTAAGCAAAAGAGCTTTTTCTTCATTCATGACGCAGCATAGAATAGGTGAAAATTCAAGTATTTGTTCTTTCAAAAGTTCTATATTATTATTTCCTGTTATGGCACATACGGTTATTTCATTAGCTTGTTCTCTAACAACGTCAAGAGTCTGCGTTCCTATGGAACCTGTGGACCCTAGTATACTTATATATTTCATAATTGCTCCTTAAAATATTTCTTAAATAATAATGATTGTATTTTAAATTTATTTTAGCATATTATTTAAATTTTGCATAGTAAAAAACAGTGTATTTATGGTAATGTGCCTGTATTTGACTAAAAACTGTTTTATTTTAAAAAACACTTGTAATAATTTCGTGAACAGTATATCATATATTATTATAAAGAAAGACGATGGAGGAAGATATGTTTCAAAGTTATGAAAGCACAAGAAATTCAAATGTAAAATCAACTGCATCTAAAGCTGTACTACAAGGTATTGCAGACGATGGCGGTTTATATGTAATGAGAAATTTAGGGGATAAAAATATAGATTTAGAAGGTCTAGCAGGTAAAAATTATACTGAAATTGCAGAGATTATACTTGGTATTATGCTGGATGATTTTCCAAAAGAAATTATAAAAGACTGTGTGTTAAATGCATACACTAACAAGTTTTCAACTGATGAAATAACACCTGTAGTAAAAGTGGGAGAATCTTATGTTGTTGAGCTTTTTCATGGCCCTACATCTGCTTTTAAAGATGTAGCACTTTCAATATTGCCTCACTTAATGACCGCTTCTTACAATATGAATGACATAAAGGGTGAAGTGTTAATACTTACAGCAACTTCTGGTGACACAGGAAAAGCAGCTTTAGAGGGCTTCAAGGATGTAAATGGAACTAAAATTGTTGTTTTCTATCCTGAAGGAGGAGTAAGTCAGGTGCAAAAGGCACAAATGGCTACTCAAGAAGGATTAAATGTGTATGTGTGTGCAATTAAAGGAAATTTTGATGATGCTCAAACTGGAGTTAAAAATATATTTGCCAATGAAAAATTACATGAAGAGCTAGCAACAAACAATAAAATGTTTTCTTCTGCTAATTCAATAAATGTTGGAAGATTAGTTCCTCAAATTGTTTATTATTTCTACACATACTTTAAACTTGTAGAAAATGGCGCTATTAAAATTGGGGACAAGATAAATTTTGCAGTACCAACAGGAAACTTCGGAAATATTTTGGCAGGTTATTATGCAAAGCAACTAGGACTTCCAATAAATAAATTAATAAGTGGTTCAAATGAAAATAATGTTTTATCTGATTTTATTAAAACAGGTATTTATGACAGAAACAGAGAATTCTATAAAACAATTTCTCCTTCAATGGATATACTTGTTTCAAGCAATCTAGAAAGGCTGTTGTATTATGTGAGTGGAAAAAATAATAGCACAGTTAAAAATCTTATGGACCAACTTAATAGAGATGGCAAGTATGAAATAAGCAATGATATGAAGTGCCAAATAAACAAGGAATTCTATGCTGGATGTGTTTATAAATCAGACACAGAAAAAACTATAAAGGATACTTTCTTTAATGAAGGTTACTTGCTAGATACTCACACGGCGGTTGCATACAAAACTCTTGAAGACTACAAAAAAGAAACAAAGGATTCAACTGTCAGTGTAGTTCTTTCAACAGCAAGCCCATATAAGTTTTCAAGAAGTGTTTATGAATCATTGTATGGAAATTTCCATGAGTATGATGAATTTAAAATCATGAAAGAACTATCAAGAAGAACTGGTGTTGAAATACCAGAAAATTTACAGGGATTGGAAAACAAAAAAGTGCTTCATAATGAAGTGTGTGAAGCAAATAAAATGGAAAATTACGTGATAAAAATAGCTGAAAAACAGGAGAAACAATAATGGTAAAAGTAACTGTGCCTGCCACAACTGCAAATATTGGTCCTGGCTTTGACACTTTAGGCTTGGCTTTAAATATGTACAATATTTACACTTTTGAAGAAATAGAAAAAGGGTTAATCATAGAAGGATGCCCAGATATTTACAACAATGAAAACAACTTGGTTTATGAGGCTTTCCTTTGTACTGCGAAAAAAATAGGATCAAGTGTAAAAGGATTGAAAATTACAATGGATACTCACATACCTGTATCAAGAGGCCTTGGCAGCAGCTCAGCGTGTATTGTTGGAGGTGTCTATGGTGCTAATGCATTGCTTAAAGGTTCACTTTCACAGGAGGAACTTTTCCAAATAGCTGTTATGATAGAAGGACATCCAGACAATATATCGCCAGCTATATATGGAGGATTGACTGCTTCTATTATGGAGGAAGATAAATCATACTGCATGAAGTACAACATAAATGAAAAGTTGGGTTTTTGCGCATTGATACCAGATTTTGAAACATCTACCTTAGAAGCAAGAAAACTTCTGCCTAAAGAAATAGCATATAAAGATGCAGTGTTTAATGTATCGAGGGTTGCCGTGCTTTTAAAGGCTTTAGAAGATGGTAATTTAGAATTTATTAATATTGCTTTAAAAGATAGACTGCATCATAAATATAGAAAGACTCTTATTCATGAATATGATGAAATCCAAAAGATTTCCACTGAAAATAAAACAGTAGCATTTTTTATAAGCGGTTCTGGACCTACGTTGATGAATATTATTGAGGATTCTGATTTTACATATAAAATAAAAGAAAGTATAATGAAACTTAAATACAATTGGGAAATAAAATTTCTGCAAGTTGATAGAAATGGTGCAACTGTAGAAATTCTGTAACATTTGTTACATAAAAAATACATAAAAACTTGAGAGGTGGATAATGCTAAAGAAGTATTTAATAGTAAGCAAAAAAATACTACCAGATGTTTATGAAAAGGTTATAGAAGCTCGCAACTTAATTAATAATGGGGATGTAAAAGGAATAAGCGAAGCAGTAAAGCAAGTGGGAATAAGTAGAAGTACATATTATAAGTACAAGGATTATGTTTTTTCTCCTTCTGAGAATTCTATAGGGAGAAAAGCTGTTTTATCAATGATGTTAAGACATGAAAAAGGTGTTCTCTCAAATGTTTTAAACTATATGTCATCTGAAAATGCAAGTATATTGACAATAAATCAAAGTATTCCTATTAACGGGAAAGCAAATGTTAATGTATCTTTGGATATTTCTGATATTGATAAATCAATTGATGACATAATAGCAGAAATGAAAAAGATAAAAGGTGTAAGTTCAGTTAAATTATTATCTATTGAGTAGAGGGAAATCATGTATGGATTAGTTTTAGAAGGTGGGGGGGCAAAAGGTGCCTACCATGTAGGAGCTTATAAGGCTTTACGAGAACTAAATATAGAAATAGGAGGAATTGCGGGAACTTCTATTGGAGCAATAAATGGCGCTTTAATGGTTCAAGGAGATTATGACTTAATTGAAAAGATTTGGTGCAATGTTAACTCTCATGAATTGTTTGATTTAGATGAAAAAGCTATGACTGATTTAAAAAATTTCAATTTGCAGGAAATTAATTTTTCTTATTTACTCCATGAATCAAGAGAAATTTTAAACAACCATGGATTAGATACAACAAAGGTAAGAGCTTTGTTTGAAACATATGTTGATGAAGAAAAAATACGGAATTCCAGTGTGGATTTTGGAATTGTTACAGTCAATATGACTGATAAAAAGCCTCTTGAAATTTTCAAAGAGGATATTCCACAGGGAAAACTCGTTGATTTTCTTATAGCTAGCGCTAATTTACCTGCATTTAAAATGGAAGAGATGGATGGCAAGAAGTATTTGGACGGTGGTTTTTATAACAATTTGCCAATTGATTTGCTTGCTAAAAAAGGATACAAAGATATTATTGCTGTTAGAACCATGGCAATGGGTATTGTAAGAAAAGTTAAAAACAAGGACATAAATGTTACATACATACAGCCGGTTGACGGCCTGGGTGGAATGTTTGGCACATTGGATTTCAACAAGGAAAAAGCTGAAGAATACATTAAACTTGGCTATTTTGATACCAT
>JBGUET010000193.1:0-5114 GCA_041821225.1 Sedimentibacter sp. | reverse complement strand
CTGCTGTTCCAGGGGTGGGTATAAATGATACGGCCATATAAAGGAATGATTGCATGCATATTATCTCCACAGCACTTGCCCCTTTTAAATTAAGAGCCTTGTAGATAAAAAATGTAATGCTGAAAAATACTGTTAGTTGTATGAAAGTAACTGCAAACATCCTTATGGTAAAAAAGTAATCTTCCTTTAGTTTTCCAATGCTATCTTTGTATTCAACTACAAAATTCTCGGTTTTCATCATTAAACTATCAACATTTTTGATTATGTGTAATTTGTGCAATAAATTATATAGAGACCTGCATAATTTTAACAATACAATTGGATTAAAAGCAATTAACACAACAACGCTAAGCATAACCATATTTATAGCCAAGCCTACAAATATAAAGGCAGAAACACCGTGGTAGTAAGCAGATATAAATTTTGCCTTATAGAGCACTAAACAGAATGAATAGATTGTAACACTTACCTGAAATAGCAAAAATTTGCATATGAGGATGGCAGTGCCACTGCTTAAAGGAATGTCTTCATCTTTTAAAACTAATAGTTGAACGGGCTGGCCTCCTGTTGCAAGTGGAGTAATGTTGCTGTAATATTGTCCAATTATTGTTGTTTTAAACGCTATCCAAAAGGTTTTTAGAGTACTTGTATTATCAGTAAATTTAATAATAAGAGAATAAATCATACTAGCTTCTAGCAGCCAAAATATAAAAATAAATAAAACTGCAATTGATATATATCCTATATTTATAACTTTTATTGCTTTAGACAAATTAATTAATTCATTATTTCTAAATAATATAAGCAACATTACCATTGCTGATAAAACAATGAATACAAGGCTAAATACTTTTTTTTTATTCTTGAAAATCATTTCTAAATCACCTCATTGAGAACATAATCAATAACCTCTTTGTAATGGAGAGTTTTCTTTATTTTTCTTATATTATTGCAATAATATTGTATTAATTTTGGATTACCAATACAATAATCTAATATTGAAGATAAATTATTGACATCATCAATAACCATACCTATTTTATTTTGCTTTATAAACTCAATATTTCCCTTTTCCTGACCTATATTTGAATTTAATATTATTAATGGCAATTCTTTATTTATTGCTTCAAATAAAGTAACCCCACCTGGCTTTGTTATTATAAAGGCTGCCTCATCCATTAGTTTATCTAAATTGTTAACAAAACCATAAATTTTTATATTAGAGTACATGGTTTTTGATAATTCCTTATAAAGTTTTTCATTTCTACCAGTTACTATTATGGCTTTAAAATAATTGTTATTGTTAAGTTTTGCAAGGACTTCTTCAGGCAAATAATCTACACCGCTTAAAACGAGGAGTATTGATTTTTTTTGACTTAAAGCAAAGTTTATATTACTGTGCAAAAACTCCTTTTTTACTGGAATTCCAGTTACTATAATAGTATTTTCACAAACCCCTTTATTAATCAGTTTATTCTTTATTCCCATACTGGGAACTAAATAAATATTTGTTTTATTATAAATCCATTCCCAACTGTCGACCACATCCGTTATTACTGTAATTAAATTGATGTTAGCATTGTATTCCTCTTTGATTTTTGACACAATGCATGAACATAAAGGAAATGTGCTTATTATTACTTTGGGTTTTTCAACTAAAATATAACTATAGATCTTTTTATAATAAAGATTGCAAAAAACTTCATCTATAATATTATTTTTGTTGGTTTTTTTAATATCATAAATAGTATTGTATACAAGGGGATAATTCTCAGTAAGTTGGTAATATAATTTAGAACCAAAATTTTTCACATTTGGTCCTACTATTTCAAAAATATCTGCAATTACAGTCTTTGTGTTATTGCTTCCTGTTTCAAGTTGTTCTTTCAATGCATTAGAAACACTTTTGTGCCCCATGCCAAAAGAAGCAGTTAGAATTAAAATATCAATCATGAATTACTCCTTTAATTGCAACCGTTAAGAAATGTAGCTGCATAATAATAAAGTTAACATACATATATTAAGATAACATTAACTATCAATAACAAATGATTAAAATATCAATTTTTAGTTTTTCTAATAATAATATACCATAATTTTACTTATATAAGCAAAAAAAAGATAAATTATTTTATTCTTTCATTACTTTTAAAATATATACTTGACAAGTTTACAAATTACAAATATAATTTGACTATCAAAATAAATAGAGGTGTCTAATGAGCAATCATGAAACTGTTAATGAAATACTTGTAAGACTTTTTGCAAATATATTAGATATTGAAGAAAAATGCCTTAGAGTAGGAGATTTTTCTGATTTATCAATTTCTGAAATGCATGTAATAGATAGTATTGGCATGAACCAGGAACGTACTATGTCTGATACTGCTAAGGATTTAAAAGTTACATCAGGCACGCTTACAACTGCAGTGGATAACTTAATAAAAAAAGATTACGTGGAAAGACGTCGTTCTATTGAAGACAGGCGAGTAGTTAAAATTAAATTGACTGAAAAGGGAATCAATGCATTTAAATCCCACGAAGATTTCCATAAGGACCTTGTAATAAGTGCACTGCAGCAACTTGATAGCAGTGAAGAACTATTATTAATAAAGGCTCTTACAAATATTGATGTATTTTTTAATAAAAAATACAAGTTCTAAATTATACTGTCAAACAGTATAATTTCGATGAAATACTTTAATAATCAAAAATTTTGAATCTAGATATAATGAGGTGGTATTATGAGCATAAGAATTGTTATAGACAGTACATCTGATGTGACAAACGATATAATAGAAAAATATAATTTGAAGATGGTTCCACTTACAGTTAATTTTGAAAACGAATCATTTTTAGACAAAGTTGAACTAAGTTCAGCTGACTTTTTTGAAAAGCTTTCAAAATCCGAAAAGCTGCCAACAACTTCTCAGGTTTCTCCTGGAACATTTGTGGAGGCTTTTAGTGAAATTTTATTAGAAGGAGACCAAGTTCTTGGAATATTTTTAGCTTCTGAATTCAGTGGAACTTATGAATCCGCCAGAATTGCTAAGGACATGATAGGCAGTGGCAATATTCGAATTATTGACTCAAGAAGTGTATGCCTTGGAACATTTGCCCTTATTCTTGAAGCAATAGAATTAGTTAATCAGAATAAAACAATTGATGAAATTGTGGCAGAATTAGAGAAAGCAAGGGAAAAGATAGTGGCTTTGGCTGGAGTGGACACGCTTAAATACTTGGAAAAAGGCGGAAGATTATCAAAGGGTCAAGCTGTTGTTGGGTCAATTTTAAATATAAAGCCAATTATTGAAATAAAAGACGGAAAATTGGCAGTTATAGAGAAATTAAGAGGAAAGAATAAAACAATCAAGTGGTTTGATGAGTGGATAGAAAAAAATAATTATGACCTAACTAACAAGACTGTACTTTTGTTCCATGCTCAAAACCAGGAACAGTTAAATGCTTTAAGAAGTACCATCGAAAAAAAATACAAAATTAAAAATATTATTGAACAAGAAATTGGTTCAGTAATAGGAACTCATTCAGGACCAGGAGTTCTAGCGATAGGATTTTTAAATAAATAACAATAAAAAAATGGCAGAATGTAAATTCTGCCATTTTTTATTATATTATTAGTAATTCTGTCTTACCTTCATCATTTACAGTAACAGTCGCTGAACTGTTTTCCTTCAAAGTACCTCGAAGGTACGCTTCAGATATTTCATCTTCTATATACCTTTGAATTGCACGTCTTAAAGGTCTTGCACCATATTTAGTGTTGTACCCTTTTTCAAGTATATATTCTTTCATTTTATCAGTTATTGTCAAGTATATTTTCTTTTCCTTGCCTTCGATAATTACTTCTTTAAGCATTAAATCAACAATCTGTCTAAGTTCATCTTTTGATAATTCACTGAATACTATAATGTCATCAATTCTATTTAAAAACTCTGGTCTGAAAGCTTGCTTTAAGGCATCTTTTACCTTTGCTTCCATTGCTTCATATTCCTTGTTTTCAAATCCTATTTTATTTGCGTTTATTGTATTACCTGCATTAGAAGTCATGATAATTACTGTATTTTCAAAGTTTACAGTTCTTCCCTGACTGTCAGTAAGTCTTCCGTCATCTAATATTTGCAATAAAATATTAAATATATCCTCATGTGCCTTTTCGATTTCATCTAGAAGAATTACTGAATAAGGCTTTCTCCTTATTTTTTCAGTTAAATATCCAGCTTGTTCAAATCCCACATATCCTGGAGGGGCCCCGATCAATTTAGAAACAGTATGTTTTTCCATATATTCGGACATATCAAGTCTTATCATTGCATCTTCATTTTCAAAGAGCTCATAGGCCAATGTTCTTGCAAGTTCAGTTTTTCCTACTCCTGTTGGACCTACAAATATAAATGAAGATGGTTTTTTCTTTTTCTTAAAGCCTGAGCGATTTCTTCTTATAGCTCTTGCAAGGCTTGTAACAGCAGGTTGCTGTCCTACAATTCTCCTGTGAAGTCTTTCTTCTAAATGAATTAGTTTTTCTGCTTCAACTTCATTAATTCTTTGAACAGGAATTTTTGTCCATGCTTCAATTACATAAGCTATATCTTCAGTAGTAAGATGCACATTGTCGCATTCATTAGATAGTTCTTTAATTTTCGATTCAATTCTTATTTCATTTACTTTAAGCTCTGCAGCTTTTTCATAATCATCATTTTCAGCAGCCTCTTCTTTTTCGACCCTAATATTAGACAAGTCAGATTTTAGAGCTTCAAGTTCTACAAGGCCTTTGTTTTTCAAATTTGCTCTAGACCCTGCTTCATCAATTACATCAATAGCCTTGTCTGGAAGGAATCTATCAGTAATGTATCTTTCAGACATTAAAACTGCCTGTTCTATAACTTCATCTGAAATTTTAACATTGTGGTATTCTTCATAATAGTCTTTAATTCCCTTAACTATTTCTATAGTATCTTCAATTGATGGTTCGTCTACCATGACAGGTTGGAATCTTCTTTCCAATGCAGTGTCTTTTTCTATATGTTTTCTGTATTCATCAATTGTAGTTGCTCCAATTATTTGAACTTCTCCTCTTGCCAAAGCTGGTTTAAGTA
>JBGUET010000192.1:0-5138 GCA_041821225.1 Sedimentibacter sp. | reverse complement strand
CTTTTCATATTCTGCTTGTGCTGCAAAATATGCACTTTGAGCTAGCTGAACTGAATTTTCATTTTGTAAATTCAAATTATTAATGTTATTCTCAATTAATTCAATGTTTTTTTCTGATATTTGAAAATTTATCAATGCTTGGTCATATTGATTTGTTAAACTTGTATTGTTTATCTCAGCTATTACCTGCCCTGCCTTGACTGTATCTCCTTCTTTTGCCACAGTTTCAATTATTGTTCCAGTTACCTCACTGCTTAAAGAAACCAAATTGCTTTCAACCGTTCCTGATACTTCCATATACGTTTCGTTTCCAGCATTAACAATTGCTGAATCATTTTTTTGCAAGCTGTTAGAAACAAATATTGATATGAGAACTAATAAGATAACAACCGGCACAATTATTATTTTATCCTTAGATTTAATCTGACTTGAAATTTTTTGCATAATTTCCTCCATTTATATTGATTAAATAGCTTTTTATTAATATAATATAAATTAATTACAAAAGCAGTTACCTTGGTAACTATTTGAAAATTTATTAAAATAATAAACTAGTGACTAACTACTTAGTTAAGGATGGACAATATGAAAAATTATATAAAGCTATTGAAAAATACCGAACTATTTAAATGTCTTTCTGATGTTGAATTAGAAAATATATTTAACGAACACTATTACAAAATTAAAGATTATGAAAAGAACGCCATAATCTACCTTCAAAACGAAAGATGTGAAAGCCTCGACATTATATTAAGCGGTTTAATTACAATTCAAAAGATTGATCAAGACGGTAAAATATTGACTATCAGTGACTTTATGAGTGGGGATGTACTTGGGGAAAACTTGCTTTTTTTAGTTAACAGCAATTATCCAATGACTGTTACAGCCAAGACCAACTCCACCTTACTCCACGTAAGAAGAGAACTAATATTAAAACTTTGTCAAAGCAATGAAATCTTTTTGACAAGTTTTCTTCAGTCTCTTTCAAGCAAAACATTAATTTTGTCAAATAAAATAAAAGCATTGACTTTAAAAACAATAAGACAATGCCTTATAGATTTTTTATTGTTTGAATATTTTTCTCAAGGCAGTACAAAAGTTAAATTAAATATGTCTAAAAAGGATTTGGCAGAAAAATTAGGTGTGCAAAGGTCGTCTCTGTCACGAGAATTGAATAAAATGAGAAGTGATGGATTAATTGAATTTGATACAAATTATATTATTATAAAAGATGTAGATAATCTTAAAAGACTAAATGTTGAGAATTAAAAAACAAGAAAGTCATGGGCACTTTCTTGCTTTTTTATGTTAGTTTGTAGGTGCTGGTGCTTTTACTACAATTAATTCCAGCGTGTCATCATGGAGATTTTTAACATTCATTTTTGTTTTAAATGGTATTTTTAAAATGGTTCCCGCTTCATATTCATGTATGTCCTGATCTCCAAGCTGAAGTGATAATTTTCCTCTTACTACTGTCATATATACTGTTGAATTAGCATTATGTTCTGGTAACCCCTCATTTTTATTAAATGTCATGTGAATATAATGTATATTTTCATCTTGAATTATTTTTTCTACTCTTTTTTCATTTCCCAAAATCATGTTAAATTCTTGTTCTATCATTTTAACGACCTCCTATAGTTTTAGCATATTATATCAAATGATCATAAATATTTCATTGATTTAAATCAAATAAATAAAAATATTTCATATTGGAAACATGATAATTTTCTTGAAAAATATTTAAAAAATTGATTTAAATCAAAGTCTTTTCGTATACTATGTATTATACTCATTATAAATCAAGATTATAAATTAGGAGGAATATAAATGAAAAAAATTACATTACAATTAGAAGAAATGGTGTGCCCAAGCTGTGTTAGGAAAATTGAATCTGCTTTAAATAAAGTTGATGGAATAGATGAAGTAACTATTTTATTTAATGCAAGCAAGGCTAAAATAAACTATGATGAAACTAAACTTAACACTGAAAAGATAACAAGCGTTATTACAGATTTAGGCTATGAAGTACTAAGCGCAAAATAGCAAACACCAAATAAATTTTCCAAATCAAATTGTTGAAAAAAACCTCTGTAATTGCTATGATGAATATGTATTAAAATATTATCTATACAATACGCTGATTTTCAAACTAAGGTTTTTTTAAGTGGTATAATAAAATAACAACAAATATAACTGGAGGTTTAGATGGAAAATTGTACAAGTTGCTCATGTCATGGACATTTATGCATTGATAACATACCAATATTCAATGATTTAACACATGAAGAAAAAGAAAGTGTAATGGATGCTTCTCACCACAAAAAATATAAAAAGGGAGAAATGATTTTCACTCCTGGAGATTCTTTTGATAGTTTATTTGTTGTAAATAAAGGTATTGTTAAAATATTTAAGCTATCTATTCTAGGTAAAGAGCAAATTCTCCGTGTTCTTGAACCTGGAGATTTCATGGGTGAACTTTCATTGTTTTCTAAAACAATTTTAAGCAACAATGCACAGGCTTTAGAAAACTCGGAAATTTGTATAATAAAAGGTTCAATGATTATGGAGCTTTTGATGAAAAAGCCCGAAATAGGAATAAAATTTCTTCAGAAGTACACTCAAAGAATTGAGGAATCGGAAGAACTCATTGAACAAATAGGACTTCGTGACGTTGAGCAAAGAATAGCAAATTATTTATTGCTTGAAATTGAAAAAAATGTCATTGAACAAAAAAATAATGAGTATGAAATAACCTTACCTATGAGCAAAAAAGACTTTGCTGCCCTAATTGGAACGTCTCAAGAGACCTTAAGTAGAAAACTTTCATTATTTCAAGACAATGGATGGATTAAACTTAAAGAGCAGAGAAAAATTATAGTTACAGCTATGGATAGCTTGAAAGATATAAACAAATAACAAACTCAATGCATTGGAGATTTCTCCAATGCATCTTTTGAAAGGAAAATAATGATAAAGAAAATAAATAGTCATAAGAATCATATTACGGCAATTTCTGGTATTTTAATTGCTTTAGGATATATTGTTGCTTTAGCAGGCATTGAAAATTTTAAAGATACAGCATTGATAATTGCAACAGTTGTTGCCAGTGTGCCAATTGGAATAAAGGCCTATCAAGCGCTTAGAATGAAGGCTTTTTCCATAGAACTTTTAGTTATTATAGCAGTAGTGGGAGCTCTTTATCTTCATGAATACAATGAATCCTCAGTTGTAACATTTCTATTTTTATTTGGTGCGTATTTAGAAGCTCGAACATTAGAAAAAACACGTTCATCACTAAAAAGCCTAATAGATATGGCTCCACAAGAAGCAACCGTTCTTAGAAATAAAATCAGCATTGATATTTCTGTTGATGAAGTTCAAGTTGGAGACAGAGTTATAATACGCTCAGGTGGAAAAGTTCCTGTTGACGGAATTATTGTATTTGGCAAAGCATTTATAAATGAATCTGCCATTACAGGAGAATCAGTTCTAGCCTCAAAAAAGGATAATGACAAGGTGTTTAGCGGTACAATTTTAGATAATGGCTACATTGAAATTATTGCAGAAAAGGTTGGAGATGACACAACATTTGCAAAGATTATTGAACTTGTTGAAGAAGCGCAAGAAGCTAAATCTAAGGCTCAGAAGTTTTTAGATAAGTTTGCAAACATATATACACCAGCCATAGTAGTGTTGTCAATGGTAGTTTATTTAGTTACCCGCGACCTTCACTTAGCAATAACTTTCTTAGTAATTGCATGTCCAGGGGCACTTGTCATAGGAGCACCCGTATCCAATGTAGCAGGTATAGGTAACGGAGCTAAAAACGGCATACTTATAAAGGGTGGAGATGTTATGGACAGATTTTCTAAAGTTGATACCTTAGTATTTGACAAAACTGGAACTTTAACTAAAGGTAGACCTGAAGTAACAGATATTAAAACATTTTGCAATTACCAGGATGATGAACTCATTAAATTAGTTGCAGAAGCTGAAACAATTTCAGAACATCATTTAGGACAGACAATAGTGAAAGAGGCAAGACGCAGAAAATTAGCCCTTGATGGCGAACCTACGAACAGTGAAATAATTAAAGGGAACGGCATACTCGTTGAAATTAATGGCCACAAAATAGCTGTTGGAAACCGTAAATTAATGAGTTTTAAAAAAATAAATATAAGCCAATCTGTTTCAGATTATGCCATAAGTCGGGAAAAATTAGGAAACACTGCAATTTTTGCAGCAATTGATGGTGATATTGCAGGTATTTTCTCAATTGCAGATGAAATTCGTGAAGATGCACCTAGGGCTTTAGCTGAAATGAGAAAAAATGGGATTAAGAAAATTGTTATGTTGACTGGAGACAACAAACACACTGCCCAAATAGTTTCTAACAAACTCCAATTAGATGAATTTTATGCTGAATTACTTCCCCAAAATAAAGTGGAATACGTTAAAAAATTAAAAGATGAAGGTCATATAGTTGCAATGGCAGGGGATGGCATAAATGATGCGCCAGCAATTGCCACAGCAGATATTGGTTTAGCAATGGGTGAAGGTGGTACAGATGTGTCCATGGAAACTGCTGATGTTGTACTTATGGCTGATAAATTAATGCAATTTTCTCACGCTTATTCTCTTTCAAAGGCTACCACAAAAAATATGAAACAAAATATCTTCATAGCTGTGGCAGTTGTATTTGTTCTATTAGTTGGAGTTTTGGCTGGAAATGTTCATTTGGCATCAGGTATGTTCATACATGAAGCAAGCATATTACTTGTAATATTAAATGCTATGAGACTAATAAATTTCAGGTAAAACTAAATTTGAAATTCAAAAAGGATTTGTGCATGTGCACAAATCCTAAAATAAACTTTTAATTATCTTTTTTATTGCTCTTAGTATGCTCTTGCTACATAAATCATGTGTTTCGCTTCTTTTCCACATATGTGGCATTTGTCGCCTAAGTCTTCTTGTTCAAAAGGTATGCATCTAATTGAAGCACCCGTTTCTTCTTTTAACTTATCTTCACATTCTCTACAACCACACCACATCATTTTTGCAAAGCCAGGTTTAGTTGGCAAATCTTTTTTATACTCTTCATAATCTTTTACAATATAAGTGTGAGCTTCTCT
>JBGUET010000191.1:0-5169 GCA_041821225.1 Sedimentibacter sp. | reverse complement strand
ATCCAAAGCAGTGAAAAACTTGCTTATCAGGTGACACAACAAATGACGGTGTTTTTTCTTTGTGAAATGGACAATTTGTATTGTAGTTTGCACCAGCTTTTTTAAGAGGTAAAAACTCCTCTATGACATCTACAATATTGTTCGATTCAAGAATTCTATTTACTACATCTGAATCTAATCTATAGGTCATAATATCACCATTATCTTTACATTGAAGATAGATTATAGCATATCAAAATAAGCTTGTCAACAAATAAAATAAGCAAATTCTTCATTTACTGTCTCCAAGGTTTTGGTATATAAAGATCTTCAAAAATTTTCATTGCATATCTGTCAGTCATTCCTGCTATATAATCTTTTATAATTTCACTCATTGAAAAATTATTAGTTTTATATAATTGCAAATAAAACTCTGGCAAAAAATTAAAGTTTTTTGTGTAGTATTCAAATATTTTCTCTACTATAAATGTTGTCTTATCTTCTTCACTTTTTGCAACTTTATTATAATATACATTTTCAAATAAAAAATCACGAAGCTCGCTTGTTGCTGTAGCAATATCATCGCTCATTGTAATCATATCGATGTTAGTGCTGTTATGTATTACGTCAACAATCATTGTATTTATTCTTTGCCCATGTGTGTAACCAAGAAGCTCTAAAGACTTTTTAGGCAGCTGTTCAGGCTTTATTATATTTGCTCTTGTAGCATCATCTATGTCATGATTTATGTAAGCTATTCTGTCTGAAATACTTACTATTTTTCCTTCCAATGTGGCTGCGGAGTATCCCAATGGATGATTTAAAATCCCATCTCTAACTTCAAATGTTAGATTTAGACCTTGTTTGCCATTTCTTATTTCAAGTAAATCTACAACTCTTAAGCTTTGCACATTATGCTTGAAACCTGAATCACAAAGTTCATTTAATATTCTTTCCCCAGTATGTCCAAAGGGAGTGTGTCCTAAATCGTGACCAAGTGCAATAGCCTCAGTTAAATCTTCATTTAAATTAAGACTTCTTGCAATAGTTCTTGAAATTTGAGATACTTCTAGTGTATGAGTCAGCCTTGTTCTATAGTGGTCCCCTTCAGGAGATAAGAATACCTGAGTTTTGTGTTTCAGCCTTCTAAAAGATTTTGAATGAAGGATTCTATCTCGGTCTCTTTGATAGTCTGTTCTTATTTCACATTTTGGTTCTTCGATTAATCGTCCTTTTGAAAGCATGCTTTTGGCTGCCTTCATAGACAAATGATCCATCTCAAATTGTTCATAATTTTCTCTTATATTCACCACTTCACACTTTCTATAATTTATTTGTTATTTTCAGCTATATAATCAAGTATTATAGAGGCTGTTTCCTCAACAGCTTTGTTAGTTGTGTCTATGACTTTGCACTTAAGCATTTTCATAATTTTTTCTGAGTATTCTAATTCTTCAAAAATTCTTTCCATGTTAGCATAGTTTGCATTGTCGTTCAAACCCATTGCTTTAAGTCTTTCTTTTCTTATTTTATTTAAATTTTCAATATTTAAAGTCAAGCCAATGATTTTTTTATTAGAAATTAATTTGAGTTCATCTGGCAGGCTTACCTCAGGTACTAGTGGTATGTTTGCCACCTTAATATTTTTATGAGCTAAATACATGGATAAAGGCGTTTTTGATGTTCTTGACACTCCAATTAATATAACATCGGCTAAGAGTATTCCTCTAGTATCCTTTCCGTCATCATATTTTACTGCAAACTCAACGGCAGCAACCTTCTTAAAATATTTTTCATCAAGCTTTCTAAGAAGACCTGGTTCATTTTTTGGAGAAAGTCCTAATTGTTTCATGAGAGGAACAAGAATAGGCGTCATTAAATCAACCGCTCCTATGTTGTGCTCCGCAGCTTTCAATGTTAAATGATCTCTTAATTCTTCTACAACTAATGTAAATAAAATAAAAGAATTTTCTAAAGATGCTTTTTCTATTAAAGTATCAATAGCTTCTTTGTCGTTCACATAAGACACTCTTTTTATATCAAATTCTGATATGTCAAATTGTCGTATAACAGCTTTTGCAACTTGTTCGGCAGTTTCTCCAATAGAATCTGAAACTGCATATATGTTTATTTTATTCATTCATATACCTCATCATTTAGATATTTCCAATAACACTCTTGTAATGTTTGTCTTAGATACTCTACCTATTGGTTTTAATTTGCCATTAGCTAATTTAATTACAATTGGTACACAGTCAACTTCATTCTCTATTATCTTCTCAGCGGCTTCCACTATTGTGTTGCTTTCAGTGCAGTATACAATTTTAGGCATCCTTGTCATTATAACGCCCACAGGAATCAAATTCAAATCTTTTCCACCCATCGCAGCCTTTAATAAATCTTTTCTTGAGATAACTCCTTTTAATGCTTCATTCTCAACAACAAAAAGGGTCCCGACATTTTCCAAAAAAATAGTAACAATTGCATCATAAACACTTGTAGACTCTGTTACATTAATGGGTAATGACTTTATATCGGAAACCTTAATAGTTGATAACTTCTCAAATATATCCCTATTATTTTTTTTGTTTGAAATAAAGTAGCCTACCTTAGGTTTTGCATCTATAAATCCACACATGGATAAAATAGCTAAATCAGGCCTTAAAGTAGCTCTTGTGAGACCTATTTTTTCAGCAATAGATTCCCCGGTAATTGGCTGACTGTTTTCTACTATTTCAATAATACTGTTTTGTCTGTCTGATAGTTTAATATGAATCGCCTCTTTTCTCCATAGATTTGCAATTTAAGAAGCGAAGAGTCACAGTAAAAAAACAAATGATACAACTAAATCTCTCTTGTTTTTTTACTGCTACATCAACAGCTTAATCTATTGTGTTAAAAGTAGATTTTTTCATTTATATATTGAATCAAATCGTCAATTTTTACCCTAACTTGTTCCATTGTATCTCTATCTCTTATTGTTACAGCTTTGTCTTCTAATGAATCAAAATCATATGTAATGCAAAATGGAGTACCAATTTCATCGTGTCTTCTGTATCTTTTTCCAATGCTTCCTGCATCATCATAATCAACATTGAAATTCTTTTGAAGCAAATGGTAAAGTTCTGAAGCTTGTTCATTTAATTTTTTAGTCAAAGGTAATATAGCCGCTTTAAAAGGTGCCAAAGCAGGATGAAGTTTTAAAACTACTCTGTCAGTTCCATCTTCCAATGTTTCTTCACTGTATGCATCAACAAGCAATGCCAGCATTACTCGGTCTGCACCAAGTGAAGGTTCTATACAATATGGTACATATTTTTCATTTGTAACAGGATCCTGATACGATAAATCTTGTCCTGAAGTAGTCATATGTGCCTTTAAGTCAAAATCAGTTCTATCGGCAATTCCCCATAACTCTCCCCAACCAAATGGGAACAGATATTCTATATCTGAAGTAGCGTTGCTATAATGAGAAAGTTCTGCTTTCTCGTGGTCTCTGAACCTAACATTTTCTTTTGTCATACCCAGACTTAAAAGCCAGTTCATTGCAAATTCTTTCCAGTAGTAAAACCACTCCATGTCTTCTCCTGGCTTACAGAAAAATTCAAGTTCCATTTGTTCAAATTCTCTTGTCCTAAATGTAAAATTTCCAGGTGTGATTTCATTTCTAAAAGATTTACCTATTTGACCAATACCAAATGGTATTTTCTTTCGTGTAGAACGAGCTACATTTTTAAAATTAACAAAAATACCTTGTGCTGTTTCTGGTCTTAAAAATATTTCTGACTGTGAATCTTCTGTTACACCTTGGAAAGTTTTAAACATAAGATTAAATTTCCTTATTGCAGTAAAATTAGATTTTCCGCAATCAGGACATTTTATTTTATTTTCAATGATGTATGCTTCCATTTGTGAATTAGTCCAACCATCAACTATTTGCACATCGCCTTTTTCATGCATGTCATCTTCAATTAATTTATCTGCCCTAAATCTTGCTTGGCATTCTTTGCAATCCATAAGTGGATCACTAAATCCACCAACATGTCCTGAAGCAACCCAAGTTGTAGGATTCATAAGTATTGAAGCATCAAGTCCTACATTGTATGGACTTTCCTGAATGAATTTCTTCCACCATGCTTTCTTAACATTGTTTTTTATCTCAACACCTAAAGGACCATAATCCCAAGTGTTTGCCAAGCCTCCATAAATTTCAGACCCTGGAAATATTATACCCCTTGATTTTGATAATGAAACAAGTTTTTCTAATTTGCTTTTTTCGCTCTTTGCCATGATTTTCCTCCATTTATTAATTTGTTTTGGATGAAAAAAATATATAAAAAAATCTCTCATCCCATATAGGGACGAAAGATTAATTCCGCGGTTCCACCCTATTTGATAAGGCATTGCCTCATCCTCTTTAAACAAAGGACTCAAAAGTTCCATTCGTCCGCATGTCATTGTCAGCTTTCACCAATCCTGACTCTCTAAAAAATCAATACGGATTACTTGTCTTTTTCACAGTCTCAACATTAACTATAATGTAACAAATTAAAGTTTTTATGTCAAGATTTTCTTTCATAATTTGGTATTATTTTTTGTGAAAAGAATCTTTTATATCATCCTTAAGATTTTCTGCTCCTTCTTTAACATCCTGCATTGCATCTTTTACGGAATCCATTCCCTGATCTACCATTTGTCCTACATTGATAACTTTTCCATCCGCCTGAGTGATTTCCACAGAACACTGAGTTAAGAGAGCTGCCGTTATACCTGCTGCTGACAAAAATGGAGCAATAACTGTACCAATTAAACCTGCTGTTATAGGAATGTTTACAATTACATCATTGTTTTTCTTTACAATAAGTTTAGTAGCATTTCCTTTTGCCATTATGTCTTTAATTTGGCCTAATATTTGATCTCCTTTATAAGAAGCGCTTGAACCAAACTCTTTGTGTTTATTAATTTTTTCTATAAGAATTATAGCTTCTAGAACATCACCATTTGCTTCATCAAGTGCTTGTTTAGCAGTTGAATAATCTGTATTTGTACGTCTTAAAATTTCATCGATTTTTTGTAAATTGTCATTTTCCATATATTATCCTTCCTTTTTCATATTAACTTCAATGTAGTAAAATTATCCTTTCCAATGTAATAAAACAGAAATTGTCTTATTATATGTAGAACTTTTGC
>JBGUET010000190.1:0-5182 GCA_041821225.1 Sedimentibacter sp. | reverse complement strand
GAGTTGTTACTATATGCAGGTAAAATTTCAAAGGAGCAATTAAATGAAGCGTTGGAATACCAAAAGACAACTAATCTGAAGTTGGGAGAAGTCATCGTTGAAAAGGGATGGTTAGATTTACAAGAAATTATAGAAACCTTAGAGATGCAGCTTGGATTTCCAGAAGTTGATTTAAGCAAGTATGAAATAAATACTAATGTAGCCACATTGATACCTGAAAATATTGTAAAAAAATACAAATTAATAGCCATAGATAAAAAAGGCGATAGTTTAGTGGTTGCAATGGCAGATCCATTGAATTTTTTTGCCATTGACGATGTGAAATTATATACGAAAATGGGTGTAGTACCTTGTCTTGCCAATATCTCAGATTTAGAAAAAGTTATTGAAAGATACTACAGCGGTATACTTACTCAAAAGGCATTAACCGAGTTTTCAGATTCCTTTGTTCCAGCTGAAGAAAGTATGGATACACAAGAAGAATTGGCGGAGGTTACAACTGCACCAATAGTAAAATTAATAAACTCTTTAGTTGAACAAGCCATGAGAAGCAAGACATCGGATATTCACATTGAACCTAGCACTAATGACATAAGAGTTAGATTTCGTATAGATGGTGATTTAAAAGAGATAATGATATTGCCAAAATCAAATTTGTCAGCCATAGTAACTAGGGTGAAAATCATAGGAAGAATGGACATAGCAGAAAAAAGAATTCCACAAGACGGCAGAGTTGAGATGAAATTTAGCGACAAGGAAATTGACTTAAGAATTTCCACATTGCCAACAGTATATGGTGAAAAAATAGTTCTAAGAATATTAGACAAGAGCAATTTCAACTTTACTAAAGAAGGTTTGGGCTTTAGTGAAGATAATTTAGATAAATTAAACAAAATGATAGGACAACCCTATGGGATGCTTTTAGTTACAGGACCTACAGGAAGTGGTAAAACCACCACACTTTATACAATTTTAAGAGAACTGAATGTTCAAACAAAAAACGTAATCACTGTAGAAGATCCAGTTGAGTATAAATTAAAAGGTATAAATCAAATACATGTAAATGCAAAGGCAGGACTGACCTTTGCAACTGCATTAAGGTCTATTTTAAGACAGGACCCTGATACTATAATGATAGGGGAAATCAGGGATGCAGAAACTGCGGAAATTGCAGTTAGAGCAGCTATTACAGGTCACTTGGTATTATCTACATTACATACTAATGACAGTCCATCTACTATAGCAAGACTTATAGACATGGGATTAGAACCCTATTTAGTATCATCTGCTGTAATAGGAATCATATCTCAGAGATTAGTAAAAGTATTGTGTCCAAAATGCAAAGAAGAATATGCAGCCAGTGATTTAGAAAGAAAAACATTGGGTATAGACGGGGATAAAGAAATAAAGCTTTTTAAACCGGTTGGTTGTAACTCCTGCAACAATGGATACAGAGGTAGAGCAGCTGTTCACGAGGTAATGCTGGTGAATGAAAATATAAGAAAGCTTATAAATAAAGGTGCAAGCACTGATGAAATAAGAAGAATTGCTTCAGAAGACGGTATGAGTACATTGTTGCAATCAGCTGCAAATTTAGCCCTAAAGGGAGATACTTCCTTCGAAGAAGTAATGAGAGCAGGACATACCTTAGGGTAAGGGGAATAAGGGGGATATATGGACTTAATTGAATTGTTAAGTATTGGAGTTGAAAAAAAAGCATCTGATGTTCATTTAACAGTTGGAATGCCACCTACCTACAGAGTAGACGGTTCATTAGTTTCACTGTTGGAAAAAAAATTAACTACCGAAGACACTTTTTATTTAGTAAAACAAGCATTAGATAAAGAGAGGCTTGCTAAATTAGAGGAATACGGTGAAATTGACTTTTCATATTCTATGCCAAATGTAGGTAGATTCAGAGTAAATGCTTTTAAGCAAAGAGGAAGCTACGCAATGGTTTTAAGAATAATTCCCGTAGAGATTCCATCAATGGATGATTTAGGACTTCCTAAAATCTTAAATGATTTATCAAAATTGCCTAGAGGACTTATTTTAGTAACTGGTCCAACAGGAAGCGGGAAAACCACTACATTAGCAGCTATTATTGACAAGATAAATTCTGAAAGAAAATGTCACATAATAACCCTTGAAGACCCATTAGAGTATCTTCACAAACATAAAAAATCAATAATAAACCAAAGAGAAATAGGCACAGATACTAAGAGTTTTGCAAATGGATTAAGAGGGGCATTAAGAGAAGACCCGGATGTTATATTAGTTGGTGAAATGAGAGATTTAGAAACAATTTCCATAGCCATAACCGCTGCAGAAACCGGTCATTTAGTGCTGTCCACCCTTCATACTAACGGTGCGGCAAAGACAATAGACAGGATAGTAGATGTATTTCCACCAACTCAACAGCAACAAATCAGAGTACAACTGTCGGCAGTTATTGAAGCTGTTTTATCTCAACAGCTGCTTTTAAAGGCAAGTGGAAAAGGTAGAATTGGGGCATATGAGGTTATGATAGCAACTCCTGCCATTAGGAACCTAATAAGAGAAGGAAAGAATCATCAAATAGATACATCTATACAAATGAGCGGGGCATGGGGTATGAATACAATGGATACTTCATTGGTAGATTTGTACAAACGTGGAGAAATAACGAAAGAAACAGCCATTGGTAAGGCATACAACTTAGATGAAGTAAGAAAGAAAATATAGATTCCCAATTTGTGCGACGTAAGGAGCAAATAAATTGGTGAATGAGACTGGGGAAATTCATAACTTATACAAGGTAGGTGGACATATGAGGTACAAATACAAATCTATATCATCAAATGGTCGTGAGTCGGAAGGATTATATGTTGGAGACAATGAATCTGGATTAATAAGCATGCTCAGGGAAAAAAAAGAGTTAGTAGTATCCATAGAGCGTGACATACAAAGTGAAGCACAAATTGAAATATTTAAAAAGAAAGTTAAAAAAAAAGATTTGGCCCTGTTTTGCAGGCAGTTCTACACTATGATAAGTGCAGGTCTGGGAATAGTCCCATGCCTAGAAATATTGGTTTCACAAACTCAAAACAAAACTTTTAAGAATGCAATTGCAGATACATATGAAGACGTGCAAAAGGGTTTGACCTTATCAGAATCAATGAAACTGCACACAGCAGTATTTCCAACTATATTAATAAGCATGGTTGAGGCAGGGGAAGTAAGTGGTAACATAGATACTATAATGCTAAGAATGGCAGAACACTTTGAAAAGGAAAACAAACTGGAAAATAAAGTGAAATCTGCACTGGTATATCCTGCAGTTCTAGCCGTAGTTATGGTATGTGTAGTAGTATTTATGTTGGTATTTATTTTGCCAGTATTTGTGGGAATGTTTGAAGGAAGCGACGTTGCACTGCCTGGCCCTACACAGTTTTTAATAAATTTAAGCGAATCCATACAAACCTATTGGTATATATACGCAGGGGTTGTAGCTGCAATAGTCTTAGGGCTATCCGCATACAAGAAGACAGAGGAAGGAATAGAGTTTTTTGACACATTAAAACTTAGACTTCCTGTAGTGAAAGGTACAACTACAATGATTGTCACATCAAGATTTACAAGGACATTATCCACACTTTTGTCCTCAGGCATACCCCTTTTGCAGGCAATGGAAGTAGTTACTAGAGTAGTGGGGAATTCTGTTATTGAAAAAAGATTGTTGATTGGAATAGGAAACATTAGAAAAGGGGTATCCCTTTCAAAAACCGTGAAGGATGTAGGTATATTTCCGCAAATGGTGGAGTCAATGATAAGAATAGGTGAAGAATCAGGCTCCTTAGATGATATGCTTTATAAAACTGCTGACTTTTATGATGAAGAAGTGGAAACTAGCCTACAAAAGCTTACGTCAATGCTTGAACCTATTATGATAGTGGTAATGGGTGCAGTAATTGGATTCATTGCCATAGCCATGTACATGCCTATGTTTGACATGATGAAGACGGTTTAATAATTAATGGCTTTAATAAAATTTACATATAAAGCAAAACTAAAAAATGGAGGAAGAAAAATGATTAAATTATTTACAAAGAAAAGAAGAAAAGGATTCACGCTTATTGAACTTATTGTAGTTATAGCTATTTTAGGAATTTTGGCTGCAATTGCGATTCCAAGATTAACAGGTTTCCAAGACACAGCAAAAATATCATCTGACAAGGCAACATTTGCAACTTTAAGCAGTGCAATAGCTGTAGGGGTAGCTTCTGATGCAATTGGCGCGGGCGATTATACTGTTACAGTAACGAGTGGGGTTATAAGTGCTCCAGACACTACTGTAGGCAAACTACTTGAATCGGGTGCAGCTTTCAAAGTGGCTGGAAATTCAGCTTTGACACTAAAATGGACAGTAGCAGGCGGTAAAATTACAAAAGCACCAACTATTAGTGATACCACAGGTGTAATTACTCCATAAAGTAGAGGGACATTGTAAGGGACATTGGGGACGTGTCTTTCTGTCCCACAACATTAAAGAAGACACGGAGACGTATCATTTGTCTCGAGAATAAAAAAGTAAAATTAACTGGTGCCTGGCACTTAATGTACTAAATTATTAAATATTATAAAAATGGAATTAATAAATCAAAATTTTATTTAAAGTACAAGAACTAAATAGCATTGCTATTTAGTTTTTGTACCATTTCAAAATAACAACCAGGAAATTAAATTTACCTTAAAAAAATACGAAAGGCAGTGCTATTATGATTGAGAAAGTATTAAAATATAATAAAAACAGAAAAGGCTCTGCATTAGTATGGATGATTTTAACTTTTACTATTACAATTATTCTTATGAATTCTATTATATACTTAACTAGGCAGGATTTAAAGGAAACAATCATGCAGGAAGAAAGGCTTCAAACATATTATATTGCAGCAGCTGGGATTGATTTAACATATGCTGCCTTAATGGACCCAGACTATGATCCTAAGAAGATAGAAAAGGCTATTAGTAAGATAGGTGATAGCAGCAAGAAATTAACTGATACAATAAATATAGTATATGACAGTGAAAAGAAGGGTACTGCAACAGTATCCATAAACAGAGTAACAATAGATGAAGAAAAATGGTTGCAGATTGTTTCAGTAGGTAAGCTTGAAGACAAAAGTACTGAAGTAACAACTAC
>JBGUET010000189.1:0-5204 GCA_041821225.1 Sedimentibacter sp. | reverse complement strand
AGGTTTATTCATTTTGGCTAAAAACAAAAAAATAGCAGGTTTGATTTTAGGTATATTGATTGCAATTACAGTGAATTTGGTTGATTTAGATGGGTTGTCTTCACAAGGAAAAATGTGCCTAGGTTTCACCTTGATGACTGTTACATTTTGGGCTTTCCAAGTTGTTCAGTCAGGATATGCTTCAGGTCTTTATTTAGTTTTATTAGTAGTATTTAATGTAGCGGAACCTGCAGTTGTATTTTCTCCATGGATTGGAAGTACCATGTATCTTGTTATTGGAGCATACTTAATTGCTTCAGCTGTAAAGTCTTCAGGCATAGGGGAAAGAATTGCATATAGATTTATAATTAAATTTGTAAATTCTTACAAAAGCATTATTATATCAATATTTATGCTCACTTTTATTTTAAGCTTATTAATACCACATCCATGGCCTAGAGCTTTTTTAATTATGTCTGTTATGACAGTGGTAATTAAAAATGCAAAAATACCTAAAGAAGATGCGTCGAAAATTGGATTTACAGTGTTTGCCTCTGCTGTTCCTGTATCAATGATATTTTTGACTGGTGATAGTTTGATAAATCCGTTGGCTGTTCAAACTTCAGGGGTTGCAATCAGTTGGATCCAATGGTTTATTTACATGGGACCTCCTAATATTATTGCGAGCATTTTAACCTGTATTTTGATTTTGCTTTTGTTTAAGCCAACAAAAGAAGTTACAATAAATAAAGAGGAAATGAAAGAAAAGTTAAATGCGTTAGGTTCTCTTACTAAAGTAGAGAAAAAAACTGCCGTTTGGATTGCAATTGCGGTTATTTTGTGGACTACAGATTCTGTTCATGGCATTAATATTGGGTGGATTACGTTTTTAATTGCTATGTTAATGAGCTTCCCAATTATTGGAGAAATATTGACTCCAAAACAATGGGGTGAAATACCTGTTCATGTATTAATATTTTTAACAGCGGCCATGACGATTGGAAAAGTTGGTGGTACAACAGGAATGAATGTCTGGATTGCTAATACAATTCTTCCTTCAACCATACCATCAAATCCCTATGTGCTTGCAGTTGCTATTTCGGTAATAGCTATAGGAATTCACATGTTTTTAGGAAGCGTGGTTGCAGTAATTGGTATAGCAATACCAGCTATTTTAATATTTACAGAACCTATGGGAATAAGTCCTATAGTAACAACATTGCTAGTGTATACTTCCATTGGCATACATTACATATTACCATTTCATCATTTAGATGTTTTAGTTGGACAAGGTGAAGAAAATGGAATGTATACACAAAAGGAAATTATGCGTTTAGGAATTCCTTTGACGGCTGTAGTATTTATTATTACAGTTATAATAGAAGTTCCATATTGGAAGATGATTGGATTATTTTAAGATCTGCAATTCCATAGTCTCCTATTTCACAGTCCCATGTAGTTAATTCATCACCATGCCAGTCAGTTCCGCCAGTTTTGATTAAATCATGTTTGTTAGCAAAATTTTCGTACCTTTTTACTAACTCCTTGCCATGATAAGGATAATAAACCTCAACACCGGCTAATCCATAAGGAAGTAGGAGTTTCATTTCACTTAAATCTGCATTTCCTATGCGGGCAGGATGAGCAAAAACAGGTATTCCTCCAGCAAGTTTAATTACTTCAATTGCTTCTGATGGATGAACAGGAAAATTTTCAATAAAATGTCCACCTGAATAAAGCATTATTTTTTTATTAAAAAATTCTGGCCAATCTTTCAAGGTATAAGGAGCGCCGTCATCAATCATTGCTTTTAAAATATCTGACAAGGCTAAACACTGCTTATATTCTGAATATTTTAGAATTTTATCTAAATCAAATTCTATAATATGATTTTTTTGAAGCCATGTATAATGTTCTAAAAAAGTTTCATTAAAATAATTTCCTATTTTTTTAAATAAATCTTGTAATTGACTGTTTTTAATATCTATGTTATACCCAAGAACATGTATTAAATGTCCATTTGAAACAGAAGAAATTTCAACACCTGGAATTACCTTAATATTTTCTTTTTTAGCGGCTTCTATTATTTTAGCCACTCCAAAAGTAGTGTCATGGTCGGTTAATGACATGGCAGGCAGATTTTTTGCTTTTGCAATTTTTACTAATTCATCAATTGAGTTCGTTCCATCAGAATATTTCGAATGTATATGTAAGTCTATCATGATATACTCCTAAATAGTTATATATTATTTTATTATTATATCATTTTTGTGATATAATTGCTGTGTTATATTACTAATTTTAATCATATTTTAATTTTTTACTAATCAATTTTGAACTATTTGTATGTAATATATTATATAGTATAATAAAATAAATGGGAGATATAAAATGGAAATTTTAATTGGATTTTTTTTGTTTTTTATATTTATGGTTGCAGCATTAAAAATTGGAGTGGTTTTATTTAAAATAATTTTTACAATTATTGGAGCAATAATTGGTTCAGTTCTTATATTTTTGTTAATACCACTAGGCATAGGAATTTTGCTTATACCAGCTGTTATTGTAGGAATAGTAGTGGTAATCATAAAGAGCATAATGTTTATATTTTAAAATATATTGACAAATGTAAGACATTTATGTATAGTTTTAAATATGATAAACAATAATATATAAAGTGATGAAAAGAAGAGTAATTTTTAAATCATGACAAAGAGAACTGGGGTAGGTGAAAGCCAGAGACTGATTTTTAAATGAACATGGCCTTGGAGCTTTTTACTCGAGCAATTGTAAGAGTATGACGTTTGGTATACGTTATAATACATGGTTTATGACCTATTGAGGCACATGTTGAGAAATATGTGCAAAAAAGAGTGGTAACGCGAAATTTCGCCTCTTAGCTTATGCTAAGAGGCTTTTGTATGCCCTAACCCAATATGTTAATGAGACTGCGTATGCCCTAACCCCAACGAGCACCAAATTTGTAAATTAAATATAATGCATATACTGCAATCATATTAGGAGGAAAGAATGAATAAAGGAAAATATTATTTAACAACAGCAATTGCATATACATCAGGCAAGCCTCATATTGGAAATACATATGAAATAGTTCTTGCTGACAGTATAGTGAGATTTAAAAAATTAAATGGATACGATGTATATTTTCAAACAGGAACTGATGAACATGGAGAAAAAATTCAAATTAAGGCTGAGGAAGCAGGAAAAACTCCACAGCAATTTGTTGATGAAGTAGCAACAGAAATCAAGCGTATTTGGGATTTAATGAACACAAGTTATGATAAATTTGTTCGTACTACGGACCCAGAACATGTGAAAAAAATACAGCAAATATTTGAAAAATTATATGAACAAGGTGACATATACAAAGGATACTATGAAGGGTGGTACTGTACACCTGATGAAGCATTTTTTACTGAGTCACAGCTTGTAGATGGTAAATGCCCAGACTGCGGAAGAGAAGTTCACATGGCAAAGGAAGAGGCATACTTCTTTAAAATGAGTAAGTATGCAGATAGATTGATGAAACATATAGAAGATCATCCTGAGTTTATTCAGCCAGAAGCACGTAAAAATGAAATGGTTAATAATTTTATTAAACCAGGTTTGCAAGATTTGTGTGTTTCAAGAACATCATTTAATTGGGGAGTACCAGTTACGTTTGATGAAGGTCATGTAGTCTATGTATGGATTGACGCTCTAAGTAACTATATTACATTTCTTGGATACGATCCAAATGGAAATCACAGCGAACTTTACAAAAAATATTGGCCTGCAGATGTTCATTTAATAGGAAAGGACATACTTCGTTTCCACACTATATATTGGCCAATACTATTAATGGCATTAGGTGAAGAGTTGCCAAAACAAGTATTTGGTCATCCTTGGCTCATGGTAGGAGAAGGCAAAATGAGCAAATCAAAAGGAAATGTAATTTATGCTGATGATTTGGTAGATTTCTTTGGAGTTGATGCTGTAAGATACTTTGTTTTGCATGAAATGCCTTTTGCAAATGATGGAACACTGACATACGAATTGTTAATTGAGAGAACAAATTCAGATTTAGCAAATATACTTGGAAATTTAGTAAATAGAACTATTTCAATGACAAATAAATATTTTGATGGGGAAATTATGGCCCCAACTGAACATGAGCCAATAGATGACGAACTAATTAAACTTGCTCTTGAAACACCAATAAAAGTTGAGAAAAAAATGGATGAGTTGAAAGTTTCTGATGCCATAGATGAAATATTTACACTCCTTAGGAGAAGTAATAAATATGTTGATGAAACTCAGCCATGGATTCTTGGTAAGGATGAAAATAAAAAGGCAAGACTTGGAACGGTCCTTTATAATTTATTGGAGTCTATAAGAATTGCAGCATCTTTGTTGGAACCATTTTTGCCTGAAACAGCAGGAAAAATATTCAAACAAATTAATACTGATAAAAATGATTGGGAATCACTAGGTAGTTTTAACGGTATGATACCAGGTAATAAGGTTGGAACACCTGAAATTTTGTTTGCAAGAATTGATGTGCCTAAAAAAATAGAAGAGATAAATGCAATAAATGCAGCAAAAGCAGCTTTAGCAGCTCCTAAAAAAGGAATAGTCCAAGAACCTACTGAAGTCAAAGAACAAGCAAAAGTAGAAAACAAAAATGATGATTTAATTTCAATAGATGACTTTGCTAAAATAGATTTGCGAGTTGCTGAAATAGTAAAGGCAGAAAAACATCCAGACGCTGATAAACTTTTAATACTTCAATTGAAGCTTGGAGATGAAGTAAGACAGGTGGTTTCTGGCATTGCAAAATATTATGAACCTCAAGATTTGGTTGGAAAGAAAATTGTTATGGTTTACAATTTAAAACCTGTTAATTTAAGAGGTTTTGAATCTAATGGGATGATATTGGCAGCAGAAAAGGGAAAGAAATTAACCCTTGTATCTACATTAGAGGATATTCCAGATGGTGCAAAGCTCAGCTGATAATTGAAAACTAACAATTAAAAAAGAGAACGCAGTGTCGCTATCTCTTTAGTGCATAAAAAAGGATTTGTGTGACCACAAATCCTTTTTTGCTATAAACTATTTATTTTTGAATATTATTTTTTATTAAACTTCTTCTTTCCACAATCCGTGTAGATTGCAATATGCATAAGCTTCAACTGCTTCATCACCTTCAGCTAAAGCAAATACTG
>JBGUET010000188.1:0-5230 GCA_041821225.1 Sedimentibacter sp. | reverse complement strand
TATTGGCTCTTTTAAGGACTTCGTCAAAGGTTTGTGGTGGAGGGACGATTACAGGATCACCAGGCATCCAATTTGCAGGTGTGTATACGCCATATTCGCTGGATACCTGAAGAGCGTCAATGAGCCTTAGTAGTTCGTACGTATTTCTTCCGTTTGTTGCAGGATAAGCAAGTATTGCCCTAATACGTTGACTTGGATCAATAATGAACACATCCCTTACACTTTCTTCATAAATTCTGTCTGGATTAACCATTCCATATTCAGTTACTACAGTTGCGTTTCTATCTGCAATAAGAGGAAATGGTATTGTTATCCCTGAAAAATTTAGGATATCATAGAACCATGCTAAATGTGCCGGGTTACTGTCTATGCTCACACCAATGAGCTGGACATTTCTTTTTTCAAATTCTGGATAAAGTTCAGCAAATGATATGAATTCCGATGTACATACAGGGGTAAAATCCCCAGGATGAGAGAACAACATAACCCATTTTCCTCTGTACTGTGAAAGTGTTATGGGACCTTGCGTTGTAATTGCAGTAAAATCAGGTGCGATTCTCCCTATTGTAAGACAAAATCTATCTGCTTGTTGTGAATCATTTATATTGCTCTTAGAAATCATATAAACCTCCTATACTAGTATATTTACATAATATGAGAGGTTTGCTCATAGTGTTAAAATTTTTCAGAAAAAACAGTCTAAAATCGCAGTCAAGCAAATCAAATTTGTTGCTTGTTGCGGCTGATTTACCATCAATTTGTCCTTCGTTATCACCCGTACAAATTGGGTCAAATCATGCTAGGGTTAGGCATACACTTGGTTAGGGCATACATAAAGCAACCGGCGAATTAGTCACCGGTTGCTTATTGCTTATTTACTTCTTGATATTGTGAAAATTAACACCTAAAATAGGTTTGAATTGGGATGGTTTGTTGTTTACAATGCTTTTATTCTCTATTCTTGTATTCTCTTTTTTTGAAAGAATACTCAAATTGGGATTTAGTTTATCATCTACTTCACTAGATAAACTTGATTGACCATCCCTTTTGATCTTAACTTCACTTAATTCATCAGTTTTCTTTAAATTTCCTGGAGTGCTACCATTGATTAAGTCCAATAGAATCATCCCTCTCATCAAAGTTAATAAGCATTATTATAATAACCACTTTGCAAAATATTATTCATTTATAAAAAAAAAAATTACATGATAATACGTTAAAAAATCATATGTTGTAATTGTACCTAAAAGGTTGTATAATTTAATGGATTTGGAAAATTATGAATTTAATTTCATTTTATATGGAGGTACTATGAAAAAAATAACAACTATCCTATTTGTTTTAATAGCAGTAGCTGTCATGTTTTTATATATTGACAATAACACTAAAGCAAATTTAAAGCCAGTAGATATAAATGATGATACAAAAATAGTTATTGAAATTCCATCAGGAAGCACAACTGGTGACATAGCTGGAATATTGTATGAAAATAATTTGATTAGAAGTGTACGATCTTTTAAATATTATGCAGAAAAAACAGGAGAAGACAGCAAGCTTAAAGCTGGGAGCTATGTTCTTTCTAAAAATATGACTGCACAAGAACTTTTAGATTCTCTATTAACGGGAGGAACATCTGGCAACACGACAAATATCACAATTATAGAAGGTTTGACAATAGAAGATGCTGCAATTTCTATCTCTGAGCAATTAGGGTTAAACAATGAAAAGCTTGTTGAAATAATGGAAAATGGACAAATCTTTAAGGATGATTTTGAATTTTTAAAAGACAATCCAGATATAAATAATTTGCAAGGCTACATAATGCCAGATACTTACAATGTCTATGTAAATGTGGATGAAGAAGATATAATAAAACTGCTTGTTATGCAATTTGATAATTTCTATGTTGAAGAAATAAAGCCTCAGATTAAGAGTTCAAAATTAAGCTTTGAAGAAATCATAACTTTGGCAAGCATTGTTGAAAAAGAAGCACTTCTTGATGAAGAAAGGGACGAAGTTGCTGCAGTTTTTTTAAACCGTCTTGACATTAAAATGAAACTTCAGTCATGTGCTACTGTAAATTATGCTCATGGAGAATGGAAAGAAAGACTCACTTATGAAGATATAGCAATTGATTCACCATATAACACTTATGTTATTGCTGGTTTGCCTCCTTCACCTATAAACTCCCCAGGACGTGCGTCAGTTATTGCAGTACTTCATCCTGCAGATGTTGATTATTTGTTTTTTGTTGCAAAGGGAGACGGATCGCATTATTTTTCAAAAAGCTACGATGAACATATACATGCTGCAAATGAATATTTAGATTAAGGATGAGATAATGGATAATATTAATAGAGAATATATAGATATTTATATTAACAGCCTCATAAAAGGTGAGGAAGAAAAATTGGAGAAATTTAGAGAATACTGTGAGAGTAGGTCCCTACCCATAATTCACAAAGAAGTTGGACAATTTATAAAACTTACAATTAATCAATTGAAGGCAAAAAGGATAATTGAAGTAGGAACAAATGTTGGATATTCTTCTATATTTATGAGTTATGTGATGAAAGGTGAGGGAAAAGTTGTAACATTTGAAAGAAGTGAAAAATTTTATGAAGAAGCAATGAAAAATATTAAAGAATTTGGGCTTGAAAAAAATATTGAAGTTTGTTTTGGAGACGCAGTAGAAAATTTAGATAATATAGATGGAACCTTTGATATGGCATTTATAGATGCAGCAAAAAGTTACTACAAAACATTTTTTGATAAATGCTGTAAAGCGATGAAGCCAGGAGGAATAATAATATCGGATAACGTACTGTATCAAGGTATGATTGCAACAGATGATTTAGTTGTAAGAAGAAAGAAAACATTAGTGAGAAATTTAAGAAATTATTTAGAATATATTTCAAATGACGAAAGATACATTACATCAGTCCTTCCATTAGGCGATGGATTGGCGGTTACAATTATTAAATAAAAAGGAGAAATTATGTTACCAAAGTTATTAGCACCCGCGGGAAATTTAGATAAATTAATAATGGCAGTTGAGTACGGAGCAGATGAAATATATTTTGCCGGAAAGACAATGGGAATGAGAGCAAGGGGGAAGAATTTTAACTCAAAAGAGTTAGAATTTGGAATAGACTATTGCCATAAACATGGTAGAAAATCAAATGTAACAGTTAACATTGTGCCACACAATGATGATTTAATAGGAATTGAAGAATACTTAAAATATTTAAGTAAAATAGGGACGGATGCATTAATAGTAGCAGACCCTGGTGTTATAGAAATTGTTAAACAAACTGTGCCGGATATGCGGATAAATTTAAGTACGCAAGCTAACACAACAAATTTTTATGCAGCAAACTTCTGGTATAAACAAGGTGTAAATCGTATAGTCTTAGCTCGAGAATTATCATTTCCAGAAATAGAAGCGGTGGTTAAAAACTCACCAAAGGAATTAGAGTTTGAAGCATTTGTCCATGGGGCAATGTGTATTTCTTACTCAGGTAGATGTTTATTAAGTTCCTTTATGACAGGAAGATATTCAAATAAAGGGGATTGTGCTCAGGCCTGCAGATGGAAATATAACCTGGTTGAAGAAAAAAGACCGGGGGAATATTATCCAATAGAAGAAAATGATGAAGGAACATTCATAATGAATTCTAAAGATATGTGCATGGTAGAATATTTGCAAAAATTCAAAGATTTAGGAATTAAAGCCCTTAAAATAGAGGGAAGAAATAAAAGTGAATACTATACTGCAATTGCAGTTAGATCATACAGAAATGCGTTAGATGAACTGGAAAAACCAGAAGGCGAAAGGAACACTCAATATTGGAAGGAAGAGTTAGAAAAATCATCTCACAGGGATTTTTCATACGGATTTTTCTTGGGTAATCCATACAAGGATGGACAATTATACACTTCAAGCAGCTATATTAGAACCTATGATGTAGTAGGAATAATCAGGTCATATGACAAAAGTACAAAGACTGCTGTAGTGGAGCAAAGAAATAAGTTTGCTGAGGGTGACATTTTAGAGTGTTTTGGTCCGGAAGGAAGACATTTTGAAGTAAAGGCTACAAATATGCATGATGATAAAGGAAATAAAATAGAGGCAGCGCCTCATGCACAGCAAATAATTAAAATGGAAATAAACCATGATGTTGAGCCATATTTTATTTTAAGAAAGAAAGTAGAAGAGAAAAATTGATATGAGAAAATTATTTAGGGAATGTGGAGATGGACTTAACAAATATAGAAGTGAATATGATTGGCTTAGCTTTTATTATATTGCTGATGCAGATAAGTTCAAAGAGCAAGTCACTATTAGTGACTATTACAGAATACTGTTAGTTGATAATTCGGGAGAACTTACTGTTGACGAATTAAATTCAAAGCTTCAAAAGTTAAAAAACAAGGATGACATCATATATTATGATATGGATTCCTATGAAGAAGTAGTTGAAATCTTAAACAGTGAATATGACTTAAATTTAGAATTTAATGTGAGTCTTTATTATGATGATTTTGATTTTTTCAAGAATGGATATATTGTTTATGATAATGAAAAAAAATGTTTTGATAATGCTGTTAAGTGGGAAGAAATTGTTACGACTTACAGATATTTGGAAGAACATGGATTTATTGCAACTATGCAAATATCAGTTGAAAACTTTAGCCTTGAAAGTGCTTTTCCAGAAATCTACATTGATGAACTTGACGAAATAGTGGAGATAGAAGTTGATGAAGATGAGGAAGCTGAAATAGATGAAGATAGCGAAATTGTAGTATTGAATAAAAATATCGTTGAAAGAACAAGTGTGAAAAAATTAGATGATGACAAATATTTAATTATTATATCATCTGAAATTCCTGGCCATATTAACATGGCTGCCATAGTGACTGAAGAAGAGCTAGTTAAATACATGGAAATAGAGCAAGTGATAGATTTAGATAAATATTTTAAAAAGATAAATATGTTATTTTAAATAAACCTCTGAAACCAAAAATAGAAGTCTTCATGACTTCTATTTTTAAAATTATTATTTAATGTTTTAGAATCTTTTGACTGCCCATAATAACAAGTTTTATTCTTCTGTGTAGTCAGCTTGATTAATTAATGGTATTATACGTTCTAATTCTGCCTCATGGATATTTAAAATTTCATTTAATAATTCTTCTGTTTCTTTATTTTCATTAGAATATTTAATTT
>JBGUET010000187.1:0-5231 GCA_041821225.1 Sedimentibacter sp. | reverse complement strand
GATATCTTGACTTAAGAAAGCCAAGTATGCAAAAGAAACTTTTAACTAGAAGCAAGACAGCAAAAGTAATAAGAGATTTTCTGTATGACAATGGCTTCAATGAAATTGAAACGCCATTTTTAGCTAAACCAACTCCAGAAGGGGCAAGGGATTATCTTGTGCCAAGCAGAGTTAATCCTGGTAATTTTTATGCATTGCCTCAATCACCCCAACTTTACAAGCAGCTTTTAATGGTTTCAGGCATGAATAGATATTATCAAATAGTGAGATGCTTTAGGGATGAAGATTTAAGGGCAAACAGACAGCCTGAATTTACACAGGTGGATATAGAAATGTCATTTGTTGACGTGGAAGATGTGATATCTATAAATGAAAAGTTAATGCAAAAAATATTCAAAGAAATTAAAAATATCGACATAGCTCTTCCAATTAAACGCATGTCATACCAAGTTGCAATGGACAAATACGGTTGCGACAAACCAGACCTTCGTTTTGGATATGAACTAGTTAATATTACAGATATATTTGAAAAATCAGATTTCAATGCATTTAAAGCTACTTATGACAGCAAGGGTAAAATAAAATGTATTAAAATAGATGGGTCTTCAGAAGAGTTTTCAAAGAAGGCAATTTCAAAGCTTGAAAAATTTGTTAAAACATATGGTGCAAAAGGTTTGGCTTGGTTTAAATATGAAAATGATACATTTGATTCACCAATAGCTAAATTTCTATCCGAAAATGAGATTAATGAATTAAAGTCTACATTGGAAATAAAGGAAAAAGATATAGTATTTATAATTGCAGACAAAGAATCAGTAGTGAATACTGCTTTGGGTGCACTTCGTATTGAAATAGCTACTGAAAAGAACTTAATAGATAAAAATAAATTTGAATTAGTTTGGATAACTGATTTTCCTTTGTTTGAGTATAGTGAAGAAGAGGACAGATATGTTGCAAAGCACCATCCATTTACTGCTCCAATTGATGAAGATTTAGATAAATTAGAATCAAATCCAGGAGAAGTTAGAGCGAAGGCTTATGACATTGTAATGAATGGAGACGAAATAGGTGGAGGAAGTATTCGTATAACCAACAGAACACTTCAAAATAGAATGTTTAGAGCTCTTGGATTCACAGATGAAGAAGCTAATGACAAATTTGGTTATTTGTTAGAAGCATTTAAGTATGGGGTACCTCCTCACGGAGGAATTGCCTATGGTCTTGATAGGTTTATGATGCTTTTAACGGACAGCGATAATATAAAAGATGTAATAGCATTTCCTAAAACACAAAGTGCATCGTGTTTGTTGACAGAATCTCCTAGCGGTGTAACTGAAAAGCAGTTAAAGGAATTGGAAATACAAGTCTTAGAGAAATAATTAAAAGAATTTTAAAAATTTCTTGTAAGGCAGAAAGGAAAATCAAAATGGATCAAGTAGGAAAAATAGAAAAAATAGATGGACATAAAGCTACAATTTCAGTGAGAAGGCCACATGGTTGCGGACCAAATTGTGCAAGTTGTGGTGGAAGCTGTAAAGTAAACAGTGTGTTTTTTGAAACGGAGATAACAAGTGAATATAAAGAGGGCGAGTTTGTAGAAATTACTACGGAAAGTGAAGTGGTATTTAAACAAATATTCGTGCTTTATGGAGTACCGTTTTTATTAATGGTATCAACTATAGCTATAGTACAATTACTTCTTGACACTTCTAACAAGGACGTGATTTCTGCTGTTGCTTCATTGGCATCCTTAGTAGTATCATATTTCATATTAAAAGCTTATGATAAAAGGGAAATGAAAAAAAACACACTTAAATTCACAGTGGGAAAAAAGCTTTACCAATAAAGGATAGATAATGAATATATTTGAAATTCAATATGAGAATTCCATTAAAAAAGGGGGGCCTCTCGCTGAGCGTATGAGGCCAACTTGCCTTAAGGATTTTGTAGGACAAGAACATATCATTGGAGAAGGGAAGATTTTAAACAGAGCAATTAATGCTGATAAGCTTTCCACTGCTATTTTCTATGGTCCACCTGGGACAGGCAAGACAACCTTAGCTAGAATTATTGCAAATACTACTAACAACAATTTTACAACACTCAATGCCGTTACAAGTGGTATAAAAGACATTAAAGAAAAAATAAGCTATGCTATTGATGAATTGTCCATGTACAATAAAAGGACAATCCTTTTTATAGATGAAATACACCGTTTTAATAAAACTCAACAGGATGCGCTACTTCCTTATGTGGAAAATGGAACCATAGTTCTTATTGGCGCAACAACAGAAAATCCTTATTTTGAAGTTAATTCAGCTTTGATTTCACGTTCTCTAGTTTTTGAATTTAAGAAAATTACTCATGAGGATATTTCCAAAGTTGTAAGAAAAGCTGTTTTAGACAAGGAAAATGGATATGGTGGAAAGAAAATAGAAATTTCACAAGAAGCTATAAGGCATATTGCAAACAATTCAAATGGGGACATTAGAAAGGCTCTATGCGCCCTTGAACTTGGAGTAGAAACAACCGATGAAATTAATGGAGTAGTTAATATAGATATAGAAGTTGCACAAGAATGCATACAAAGTAAAAAAATCGAATATGATAAAAGTGGGGATAGCCACTATGACACAATCTCAGCTTTTATTAAAAGCATGAGAGGGTCGGATCCTAATGCAGCAGTATTTTGGCTTGCGAAAATGATAAAAGGCGGAGAAGACCCTAAATTTATTGCAAGAAGAATTATAATATGCGCTTCAGAAGATGTTGGAAATGCAGACCCAAGGGCTTTGGAAGTAGCTGTTAACGCATTTAAAGCGGTTGAAATAATAGGTTTTCCAGAAGGTCGCATAATTCTTGCACAAGCTACTTTGTATGTAGCCTGCGCGCCAAAAAGCAATGCCTCATACTTGGCCATAGAAAGTGCTATGGATGCTGTTGAGAAAAATTCTCTTGAAGTACCATCTAATTTAAGAGACAAACATTATAGTGGAGCTGAAAAATTAGGGCATGGGTTAAGTTATAAATATCCTCATGACTATGATAAATTTTATGTTAAGCAAAATTACTTACCTGAATCTATGAAGAATTCAAATTTTTATGTACCTAAGGAATCAGGTTATGAAAGTAAAATCAAAAAGTTTCTAGAATACCTGAAACAATGAATATAAGGGGGATTTCTATGAATTATAAATTATTTAATTCTAGTATTACTGATACAAATATAACAGAGATATTAAATGATAAAGTTGAAATTAAAGAATATGATAAAAATGAAAAGTATGACATTTCTGTTGATTTTTACAACAGCGATTTAATTCAAGATGTGTTGAGCGACAATGTGTCATTTGAAATAATGAAAAAACATTACCTTTTCATAAGAACTGTTAGAAACTTTTTTAAAACAAATAGTATTCAAATAAACAAATTTTATCTTATGGGAACAATTGTGGATTTAGATGAAAATGAAATAGAAATTTCAGTGTTGAAATCTAACTTTGAAAAGACGAGCAATACTGTATGGCCATGCAAGGAAATATTTATATTTGAAGATAGCAAGAACAAGTTGGACGACATGTTGTTCAACAATCAAATTTCCGAAGAAGATTATGAATCTAATTTAGAGTACTTAAGAGACGAACTGAGCATTTATGACAATGAAGAGGAACACGAATATTTAAATTAAATGCAGGAGGAAATAAATGAAAGCATACGACTTAATTAACAAAGTTGAAATGGATGTTACAACTAAAGACCTTATTGACTTAATGGTAGCAAACAGGCAAGTGGATTTAATATTGTCTGAAGAAAAAACTGATGAGGACGGATATCTCACATGGGATGAAGAGCATTGGACAACTATTGACTCAAAAAGGTTTATGAGGTGTTATTCATTGAAAGACAGACAGCTTAGGGATTATACTTCTCACAATATTTATGATTTGCGAAATGATTTCAAACCGGAACTATCAAAAGAGATTCACATTAACTAATAAAACCGCTTGCGGTTTTATTTTTTTATTATTAATTGGATTAATCACTTTGTAACACAATATATTTTTTAAAATAAAATAATGTAAGCCTTATAATGACGGAGGGAATTATGGAAATTTATATCATAACCTTTAAACATGGAAATTATGCAGTGGCTGCATATAATAAACTTTCTGGCTATGGTTTGAAAAATATTCGACTAATGCAGACGCCGTTTAGCATAATAAGTGAATGTGACTTATGCATCAAGGCTTTTAGCCGGGAAGCATTGGAAATTATTTTAAGAGAGTGCCAAGGTAAATATCCAGTTAACAATGTATATAGCGTAATAAACAATAATGGATCATATTTATATAAACTTTTTTCTTAAAATAAAAATTATTAGAAACAAAGCATAGAATTTGCTTTGTTTTTTTGTATAAAAATCAAATAATTAATGTTGACAAAAATAGTAGGGTATATTATAATAACTAATACCCTACTAAAACAGTAGGAATTAATTAAAAGGAGAACGGTTATGATTTTATCAACTAAGGGTAGATATGGATTAAAGGCGATTTTTGAACTTTCATTGAACTACGGTTTAGGGCCTGTTTCTCTTAAAAAAATATCAGAAAAGTATGATATATCTGAAAGTTATTTGGAGCAATTGTTTGCTAAGTTAAAAAAAGATGGATATATTGATACGATCAGAGGACCTCAAGGTGGATATATGCTAGCAAAGAAGCCAGAGGAAATAACTGTAGGAATGATACTTAGAACATTAGAAGGTGAAATAAAAACTTCTGATTGCATTAGTAATGAAGTTTGCTCAAGAGAGTCAATTTGTGCTACACGAGTAATATTTGAAAAAATAGAAAATAGTATAAATAATGTTATAGATAATATTACTTTGGCTGATATGTATGAGAAACAAAAAAACATTTTAACGGAGGAAAACAAATGAGCAGGAAAATATATCTTGACAACGCTGCAACCACAAGAGTGAAAAAAGAGGTTGTAGAAGAAATGCGTAATTATTTTGATGAATTTTATGGCAATCCTTCAAGTTCTTTATATGAACTTGGTAGAATATCTAAAGAAGCTATAGAAAATGCAAGAAAGCAAGTTGCGGAATTCTTAAATGCCAACGAAAAGGAAATATATTTTACAGCAGGTGGATCCGAGTCAGATAACTGGGCTATAAAGGGAGTTGCTTTTGCTAATAAGAAAAAAGGGAATCATATTATAACTAC
>JBGUET010000186.1:0-5233 GCA_041821225.1 Sedimentibacter sp. | reverse complement strand
TAAAGAATTTGAAGATGCTGTTTTTTCTATGGAAATAGGAGAAATAAGCGCACCTGTTAAAACACAATTTGGGTACCATATTATTAAATTAACAGACCGCGTACCAGCAAGAAGTTCTGAATTTAAAGAAGTTTATCAAGAAGTTAAAGATAGGTGCTTCGCTGAAAAACAAGAAAAGATTTATTTAGATAAAAAAGCAGAGTTAATAAAAAAATACAAAGTTGAAATACTTGAAAAATAAAATGTGTAAGGCCCTGCGAAAGCAGGGCTTTTTATTTAAGATATAAAAATAAGTTCTGCAGTTTATAAATATGGGCAAATAGTAGGATTGCAACTTCTGACATTAATGCAGGAAAAATAATCACTGAAGGGTCAACTATTGATGATATTGGCATGGAGTTTTTTAATAAAATAATAGAAGTTTCAAATGGAAAATTAACAAAGGCAAAAAGTCTTGGACACAATGCATTTAGAGTATGCAGAATTTGATATACGTTTTGAGTATACTACCTACCATAACATGATAGTATTAGTTAGAACTTTGTGTAAATTGTTTACAATATAATTTTTTTTTGCTAGAGTTGTGGATAACTATTTGCGAAAGCATTTTATTGAAAATAAATTATTGCAAAAGCTGTTTTTTTATGATAATATTGTTAAGCTACATTAAATATGCGGATATGGCGGAATTGGCAGACGCGCACGGTTCAGGTCCGTGTGGGGCAACCTGTGCAGGTTCAAGTCCTGTTATCCGTACCAAAAAAATGATTATAGCGATTCTCAATTTGAGAGTCGCTGTTTTTATGAGTGAAAATGCAATGATTATATTAGGTTTGCTATATTACTAGTGTTGATAGTCATTTAGCAAATAAAAAACTTAAAATTAAAATTAGTATAGAAATTCAATAATGAATAAGTAAAAACCGTTCAGCTGAACGGTTTTTACTTATTCATTTACCACTAATACAGGACATGGTGAATCTGAAATTACCTTTTGAGTTATTGAACCTAGAAAGAATCTTTTAATATTAGAATGACCTCTTCTTCCCATAACTATTAAATCGTAGTTTCCTTCTTTTGCTTCCTTAAGAATTTCAACAGAAGTTTCGCCTAAACAAGATTTTTTATCAAATTTTATATCTGACAAATCAAGTTTTTCTATTACATCATCTAGAGTTTGATCTTCAATTTTCTTGATTACATCCAACATTGCATTTAATTCAATATCCCAGAATTGTTCATATTCATGGATTTTAGAGGGGATAGGATTGAGTGCAACCGTCATGAAAGTAAGTTCACAGCCTAGACTCTTAGCTACTTCTGTAGCTTTTATTGCTACTTTTAAAGAAACATCTGAACCATCAAGTGGTACTAAAATCTTTTTCATGGTATCCTCCTAATTGTTTGTCTTATATTATATTAATTAAATTATTTAATAGTATATATATACCCATACCGTGTATAGCTAATCACCAATTGCTGATTTTGCGTTTATTATTGAATCAATAACTGCCGAAATTTTAAAATATTTTATAATCTAAAACAAAATGCTTGAAGCAAGTGTTCTGTTTTTATGATTTACAAAGTTTCGTTGGAAAACAGGTGAAAAGCAAAAAGATATTGACACAATAAAGTATGAATGCTATATTTGACATAGCGTTTAAATAAAGTTAAATTGATTTCAAACATATAATTTTTAGAAAACGATTTAAAAAATACTATAGCTTTTAGGAGGTTATTATGGAAAACTTTGCTGAATTAGCAGAAGGAAATTTAAAAAGAATTATTGCAATACGACTAAAGCCAGGTACTGATGTGCTAAAGGGGCTTGAAGAAATATGTAAAGAAAAAGGAATAAAAGATGGTGTAATTTTAAGTGCCTTAGGTAGTCTTGACGGTGCGGTATTTTGTAATCCTATTGAATTGCCTGAAAAAAAAGCAGGATATGGATATGGTGATTCATCATCTTTAATTGGACCTATAGAATTGATTAATGCAACAGGACTGATCTGTCATAATAGTAAGGATGAAGTTTCATTACACATTCATATGAGTCTAAGTGATCGTCATGGAAATGCTCATGGTGGACATTTAGTTGAGGGAACAAAGGTACTTCTCACAGTGGATATGGTTATAGCTGAACTAGAAGGTTTAGTTATGGGAAGAGAATTTGATCCGGATTTGGAAGTTCCAATTTTTGCTCCAAGACAGAAATAAGCAGTTCAAAATATAACTATTAGAAAAATGATATCTAAAAAACAACTCCATGAAATAAACATTTGGAGTTGTTTTTTGAATAAATCATTTGCTCATATAAAAAAAATATATCAAAATTTATTTTTTATGTTATAATCTAAAACAAGATGATTAAGTATCTTGTTTTTTATAATTTTAAGATTGTGTTGGAGGACAAATGAAAAAGGCATCAATAGGAAGGCTATATTTATTTTATGGATTATTTGCTGTGTTTAGCAACATGGTCCATCCAATAACACCTACTATGTTTATTGAAAAAGGGTTCCCAGACTATTTGTTTGGAATAGCCTTTGCAGCAATGTCATTTAGCTTTTTCATAGGCTCTCTTATATGGGGAGGTGTGGGAGATAGCAAAGGTCATATTAAAGTTATCACATTTGCTATGCCAATGTATGGACTATCACAGTTGGTTTTTGGAATTACATCCTCAGCCTTTGTGACTATAGTAGCCAGATTTGTTAGTGGTTTTTTTGGGGCAGGTTTTTTTGTATGTAGCATGGCCTACCTTATTAATTTGACTAACAATGAAAATAGAGGACGTCACATGTCATACTATGTGGCATTTAATTCAGTAGGTTCAGCTTTTGGATATTTTTTAGGCGGGAAAATTGGCAGTATATCAATTTTGGCTGTAATTGTATCTCAGACAGTGGCCATCTTTCTCTGTGCAATTGTCACTCGCCTGATGCTTGAAGATAATGAATTGTCTGACTCGAAATTTTCAATGAGCACGTCTATTAACCCATTCAAATCATACAGCAATATTATGGGGAAAATGCCTATATTTCTTACAACATTTTTAATAACGGTATTTTTAACTAGTTTTGCAACAATTGCTTATGATAATGCATTTAATTATTATTTGAGGGAAGCATTGAGTCTCCCGGCATCGTATAATGGAAATGTTAAGGCAATTATTGGAATTATTACTTTAATAGCTAATTTTACAATTAATATATATATTGTTAATCATACAGAAACAAGAAAGTCAATTATATTTGTTTTGTTGTTTTGTGGTATTTCATCAATGATAGTACCTTTCATATCTGGATTATATCCATTTTTTATAAGTAATATTGTTTTTTTTATGTTTAATGCAATTTATTTACCCATACAGCAAGATATTGTAACAAGCGGACAAGATCCGAGAATAAGTGGAATAATATCTGGAATATTCAATTCAGTGAGAGCAATAGGAATGATTTTTGGATCTTTATATTCTGGATTTGTGTATGAATTAGGAAATACAATTCCGTTTATTACTGCATCAATTGTGTTCTTTGTAAGTGCTGCAATATCAGTTAAAAACTTGAAACAATACAAGTCAAAGAATGTGGAGTGATTTTATGAATACAGGATTGGAAATTATTTTAGTTGCAATGTTTTTTGTAATATTAATAAGTTTGCAATATACTTTGAACAAAATACTTGTTATATTAAAAGAAATAAAGGCAATTTTGCTTACTAAAAGAAATAAATAGGAATAATTTATGTGAATCTAACCATAATACTCTTATAACCAAAAGGAGGGTAATATGGCTGAAAAAAAGAAAAAAGCACCTACACCTAAAGATTTAATGAAAATGGAAATAGCTGAAGAACTTGGCTTAATGGACAAAGTTGATGAATTAGGGTGGGGAGGGCTTACTGCAAAGGAAACTGGTAGAATTGGCGGCTTGATGACTGCTAAAAAAAAGCAAAGGAAAAAATAAAATGCAATATAAGAGTTATAAAGAATTTTCACAAATATATGATATGCTAATGGATGATATAGACTATGAAAAATGGACATCCTTTATAATTAATAAAATAAATGGAAGTAGAAAGATTTTGGAAGCAGCTTGTGGAACAGGAAGCATTACTCGTATATTAGCAGAAGCCAATTATGCGATTACTGCTTTTGACTTGTCTCAGGACATGCTTATGCGGGCTTATGAAAAGCTTGGCAGAAATCCAGGGGTTAAGTTGCTAAATCAAAACATGACCACGTTTAAGATAGATAGTAAATTTGATTCTGCCATATGTTGCTGTGATGGCATTAACTATCTTTCAGAAAAAGAAGTAGAAATGTTTTTTAAAAATATTTATGACCATTTGAATAGCAATTCTAAATTTATTTTTGACATGAGTTCAGAATACAAATATGATACTATGTTCAATGATACATATGTGTATGATGATGAGGATGTATTTTATGTGTGGGAAAACATGTATGATAAATCAAAATCCATAGTCAATATGGAAATAAATTTTTTTGTAAAAGATTCAACAAATAAGTATTCTAGAATTACAGAAGAACAGACACAATACGTACATAAAATTAAAAAAATTGAAATATTATTAAAGGAAGCTGGATTTTGCAATATTAATATATATGATGATTACAACGAAAAGCCCTATGTTGACACTTCTCTTCGAGGTGTATTTTGTGCAACGAAACTATAGAGGCAGATGGGTTACCCATTGCTTCACAAAGAGAAAGGGAAAAATATGGACTACATGATTAGAGCAATAGATAAAAAACAAACTTTTAGAATTTTTATGGTTAAATCAACAGATACAGTAGAAACGGCAAGAATTTATCACAATACAACTCCAACAGCTTCAGCTGCCTTGGGAAGAACACTTACAGCTGGGCTTATGATGGGCTATATGATGAAAAATGAGAAGGATAAGCTTACAATCAACATTAATGGTGGTGGACCTCTTGGAACAATACTTGTTGTGGCAGATAATTGTGGAAATGTAAAAGGGTATGTTGAAAACCCTCAAGTTGATTTGCCATTAAAAGAAAACGGAAAACTAGATGTTGGCAATGCAGTTGGTACAAATGGTAAAATTACAGTTATGACAGATATAGGAATGAAAGCACCCTATGGAGGGAGCACAGACCTTGTAACTGGAGAAATTGGTGAAGATATAGCAATGTACTTCTGGCTCTCGGAACAACAGCAATCAGCAGTAGCATTAGGTGTCC
>JBGUET010000185.1:0-5261 GCA_041821225.1 Sedimentibacter sp. | reverse complement strand
AGACACAGTGGTAGCAGGCGTTCGGCTGGCAGCATCGTTGTAAGCAGTGACCAAATTGATTTTTGCACCTTGTGTGACAGCATCGCCTGCATGGTTCGTACCAATAATTATGATGGTGCCAAAGCCAGTTTCTGTTGTAGTTGGGAACGTCCCAACATCCCCTTTTATTGTGGTTGGACCAGTATTAGTGATCCCAGAGCCAGCTAAAATCGCGAAATTATTAGCTGTTCCAAGATTTACTATTGGTTGAGCATAAAAAAGCACGTCCTTTCAGTTGTTTGTATATTATATATAGCCTATATACAGTTAATTATTAATTTAGCCCTATTTTATAATATTCTACATATCTACTTTTGTTAACTAATTTCTAAGCTAAATCACTGTCCTTCTTATGCATATTGTAACAATATCTTTCCCTAAGAATTTATACGCTACTTTCTCTTTTGTAATAAAATTAATTCCAAAGTTTTGAGGGCGTTCATAAATCTTACACGATAGCGCCATGCCAGTAATATTGTAAGAATCACTTTCATTAGCATCATCACGGTTTGCCATACACTGAAAAGGCACATCGTTAATGACCGTAGTTCCTTCTTTCGTGCCATCTTCTAGTACTCCAGTATAAGAGATATCATTCCTTATAAAACCACTTATAATAATTTTTCCAGGATATACTGCATCAATGCTGGCAAAAACTTTATTTTTATTGACGATGGGAGCACCCATAAGAGCAGGAGGAAGTAATTCTGTACTTCCTTCAACCATAACTTGGCAGCAAGACTGAGGGTTAGGGGTAGGGGCTGGATTACCAATAACTATAATTGGTCTAATCATTTCGTTGTCTACATGATCAAGGATGTGACAGTGCCATACATATCCTGGCCCTATAGTAGGGTCAAAGGGAAATAAATTTACCCCTGGTTTAACCTTATTAGGTTCCGCATCTTGTGGTGCAAACCGTAGTTTAAGTCTGGTAACTTTCCCAGGCAAAGCTAATACAGTATCCTTCCACCCCCGTTCGTTCAGTGATGGATCTATTGGGTTGCCTGTAAGAAACGGCTCAACGGGCAAAGTTATAGTAGGGTGAAATAGTGGAGGTTTCCCATTGAGTTGTATCCATTCATCCTCGTAATTTGTTTTATCAAAATCCTGCCTATTTGCAATCAAAAATTGAATCAAATGTACATGAATGGGATGTGCATCAGTAGTAAGGTTAACTATTTCCCATTCAACAGTTGAGCCTACAATGGGTGATTCTGTAACTGGCGAGCCCCATTTTTGACCATTTAACAATAATTTAGGAGCACGCCCAGATGTTTGTTTTACAACATTTAAAGTAAAGGTTTTTTTAGGCACATCTGGAATTAATATTGGAATGTCATTAAGTTTCTCTGGAAGAACAATTGGTGGAACTGGATGTGTATTTAGTATAGTAAATTTCATAATTTGTCCAACTGTTTCTGGGTCAGGTGTGGCACCATTCGGAAAAGGTACTTTTGCATCATTTATCATAATTACAGATGTATCAGGTTCCATTGTTGAAAAGTCAACCAAAACATCGGCCCTCTCAGCTGGTGCTATGAGCAACTCTGTTAACCTAACTGGGTATGGCAAGTAACCCCCATCAGAACCAATCTGAATAAAAGGTTGATTGTTTGAAAGTTTAAGATTGTATGTTCTAGTATTTGAACCATTAAGAATTCTAAAGCGATACTGCCTACGCTCTACATTCAAATTAGGCCATACTTTACCATTAACCATGATTGTATCACCTATAAATGCAGAACCCTTGCACAAATGCACACTAGGCCCTCCACCATTGTCTGGGAATAATAGTGAGCCATCTTCGTAAAATGATCGATCTTGTATAACCATTGGAATTTCATATTCTTCATTAGGAAGGAGGAGTGATATATTATCATCTGGATCCCTCAGTAAATAAAATCCAGAAAGGCCTGCATATACACTAACACTAGCGATCCCCAATACATGATCATGATACCAAAGTGTAGTAGGTCTCTGCCCGTTTGGGTAGGTATAGCGCGATTTTGAAAAGTTGAGTCCTTTTTCCCATTCGCCAGTTGAAAACCATGAATTTGGACCACCATCAGAGTCGGACCTAACTTCACCACCATGGAGATGAGTAACAATCGGAACAATCCCCTGTTCTAAAAAAAATTCAGTGGAAAACTTCGGACATGTTGAAACAGATTTTGATTCATCACCTGTTTTTTCCGAATTATAAGTAAGACCTGCTGCAAATAGGTTAGGATTTGTAAGATTATTTACCCACTGCACATTAATCGGAATTCCCCTAACAGCTTCAAATGTTGGGCCAGGTGAACTACGCCAATAAACTGGTTTGCAAGTATTTGGATTAATAACAATACCTTCATATCCAAATACAGTCGTTACTGGAAATGGGAGAGGAAGAATTTGTTGCATGAATTCAGTTATAATAACTGTATAATTGTGGGTAATTTCCTCGCCTGTTATTGGATCATTTACTATGGTAGGTTTAAATGCAGGCGGTTTATCTAATTGATTAATATATTTCGGAATTGATTTGGGATCTAATGGTTCTAATATTATAATTGCCTCCTTTTATTTATATTCTATTGCAAGTTCGTATTACTATCTTTACTTATATAATATTTATATTCATTGTGAATGTAGTTATTCAATCAATATGATAAAAATCACATTACAAATAATGTCGTTTCCTGTCACAATTAAAGGTATTAAACATATAATACAATGTAACACAACAAATTCTATAAAGGGTGAAAAAATTTATGTCTAATTTTGCAACGCGCGCCGTTGGTGATCCAACGAATGAATGTATAAGAGTACCAAAAGTGTATGATTGGGTAACACTGAATGTGGATGAAATTAAAAATGTAATTATCCCTCCAGCTGAATTGATATTAATCAATGCGGCTATTGAGGCAGGAGAACTGTTAAATATTGTTGTAACAACTGACCCAGCTACAGATATCGATGTTAATGTGTTTAACGTAATACGAAAGATTGTTAATATAAATGGTGTTGATACGTCGATAGGTTGTGCACAAATTTTAAAAACTATGACACTCCATATATCCGTGTTTAATTTAGGAACAATAACAGTGCCTATTATCCCTCCAACTCTATTAACAGCATTTGATAGCACATTACAGTTCTTTGAAAGAGCCGGAGTATGTTTCCCAGATGAATTTACAGCAGACAATATTGTTGTGCATGTTCGAAGTGCAGGAGCTATCTCATTGACTTCTTTTCCAGTAAATGGGGAATTACTATTTCAAATTTTGATTTGTCAAGATTTGCAGGTAGAAACTGAGGTTAAACTTGAAGTGTTAGGTAGATTCTGCACCCCAAGAGATAATTTTGTTGATTGTAATGGTGGACAAATTTGTAGTCAAACAGTCACATTTCCAGAACAATGTCCTAATCTTTATCCCACTGACTAATTAACCTTATGGGAAGATTAACATCTTCCCATGGTTTGCATATAATATAATAAATTTATATATCAACGGGGTGATGTAATATTGCTAAATATAATTATTTTCCTTTATATTGCAATTGTGTTCAATGTAATATTTATTGGGTTTGTATTATTTAAAGGATATATTTTAGTGAAGGATTATAAAAAGGAGATAGGAAATCTTACTTATTCGCATTCAAAGATAAAAGAATTAGAAGATGAAATCATCCAATTAGCGGAAAATACTACTATCAATAATCATAATAGTATTATTTCAGACCAAAAGCATAATCTACCCGCCCCCAAAATTATACTTGACAATAGAACTTATTCTCAACAAGAATTCTCTAAAGAAACTACTATTGGAAGATTTCAGATGAGTCCTATGTTGCAATCAAAATTATATAAAAAAAACAAGTAGGCTGCCAACTACAAAGGGAGTATAATTTTTGTATCCCATGAGGCATCATTTTATAAGAACTGGGCCGATGAAATTATAAGCATTGAAAAATGCATTTAATAGATACTAACATAAAGATTTAATCAGTTTCAAAAAACAAAATGAGCTTTGAAGTGTAATTAGCACTTAAAAGCTCATTTTTTAGTATACGGTTTGGCACCAAAATATACTTATTTATATTATTACACTAATTACATAATTAATCAAGAGGAAAATCTTGTAAATATAAATTAAGCTCTTAGAGTTATTAATATTTCAATACTTTTTTCATCGGCACTCAAGACCTGGATTTTTCCTCGATGTTCTTCTATTGTAGATTTTGCTACTGCAAGACCTATTCCAAATCCACCTGTTTTACTGTTTCTAGATGCATCAGAACGGTAAAATCTATTGAAAAATTCATCATGATTTCCTTTTTCAATATAGTCAACTGAATTCATGATGGATAAATTTACCCGTTTACCATTTTGGGACAAATCAACTTGTATTATTCCCTCTTTGTCACTATACTTTAGGGCATTGCTAAGCAATATGGACATAACCCTTTCTAAAGAATCATAATTTCCTTTTACGGTTATATCTTCCTCTATATTTACTTGAATTTTTTTGCCTTTTGCTTGTATGGCAGGTTCAAATCCCATGACTACATCATTTACAATGTCTGAAAGATTAACTTCACCCATTTCTATTTGAATTTCTTCCTCATTCATTCTAGACAAGGTAACAAGTTCATTGGTTAAAGAATTTAATCTTTCAACTTGGTTATTTACACTTTTTATCCAATCTGAAGGACCATTTTCCATCTCAATTAATTCCATGTCTGTTGATATAATGGTTAATGGTGTTTTTAACTCATGTGATGCATCGGTTATAAACTGTCTCTGTTTAGCATAAGATTCTTTTATAGGTTTCATCACAGGCTTTAATAATATTATTACAAGTACTACAACTAATAAAATAGCTGCAAAATATGCACCTATGCTCACAAATATGAAATTAAGTTCTGCCTGTTTTTCAAAAGAATAATCTAAAAAAATAACCTTTATTGCATTGTCCTCTTCTACTTTTATATATCTATAGTCCTCTACAAAACCATACTTTTCATCGTCCTCTACAACTTGCAAAGCCATTTTAAATGAAGTATCGTCCTCCTCCATGTTCTTAATGGATGCATTAGTACTTATAATGTCTAAATTATTATCCATGACAACTTCAAAAGATCTGTTTTCTTCTTTATCAGTATGTCCTTTGTCTTTATCAGCATTAAGTGTATCTTCAGGTATCTCTTCCCCCAGTTTAGGTTCTCGTTTAACA
>JBGUET010000184.1:0-5266 GCA_041821225.1 Sedimentibacter sp. | reverse complement strand
ATCATGATATAATAAAACAAAAAAACAATAGAATTGACATATATAATCAGCTCCATTTTTCACTTAAGAAGACATTCCAAGGTTAAGAAAATCAATTGCTTTAAATTAATTTAGACAATTAGTAAACGCCTATTTCTTATATGAATAGGGACAAATAAAAGTAGAAATTTTTTTGTAATTATAACAAATGAGGAGATGCTAAATGGGGATTAAAAAGATAAAAAAACTTGAAAACATAAGAGAATTTAATATGGTCATCTTAATATTTATGTTCTCTACACTTGTTTTTGCCTTTTCAGCCTATTTCAATAACTTTTTTAAAGAAATTATGTCAGTAGCCACATATTTAACATGGCATAACTTATTTGAATTTGCAAGCATTCTAGCAGCCTTTTCAATTTTTATAGTGACTTTCTATATTTATGATGAATCTGGAAGTTTGCGTATGATTATTCTTGGTTGTGCTTTTCTTGTAATGGGCTCGATTGATATTTTTCATACCTTAAGCTATAAGGGAATGGAAGATTTTTTTATATCTAATATTAGCGCAAATAGAGCTACTACTTTTTGGATTTTGTCAAGAATAATAGGCAGTTTGGGGATTTTAGTAGCAGTAATTATTCCAATACAATATGAATGTAAAATTAAGAAATGGTTTTTTGTTATTCCAACATCTATTGTTGTAATGACAATTTTTTTTGTTGTAACCTATTTGCCAGATTTTTTACCAGCAATGTTCATTGAAGGTCAAGGACTTACTAAGTGGAAAATAGCATTAGAATACTTGGTCATTTTGGTAATGTTGATTACCTTTATAAAAATTGCTATGGATTATAATAAGGATGGTTCTAGACAGGAATATTTGTTTATGATTGGAATCTTAATGTCTATTTTTAGTGAGTTTGCATTTGTAAGCTATGCAAGTGTCTATGATATTTACAACTATATTGGTCATATTTATAAGATAATAGCATATTTTATTTTGTTCAAAGCAATTTATGCAGAGAACGTGATTATTCCGTACCATGAAATGAAAAAAACTAGAAATGACTTAAAGGTTTATTCGGAAAATCTTGATTTTCTTGTAAAGCAAAGAACAAAAGAACTTGAAAATATGAATGAAAAACTAATTATAGATATAGAATATGCAAGAGAAATGCAGAGATCCCTTCTTCCAACTCAAATGCCTCAAGATATATCAGTTTTCTTTTGTGCAGGTTATTTACCGGCAGAGCGGTTGAGCGGCGATTTTTATAATGTAATAAAGCTGGATGAAAGCAATATTGCAATTTATATTGGGGATGTAGCTGGACATGGAGTTTCAGCCGCAATGCTTACTATATTTGCCAATCAGAATATTATACCAATAAAGGATGATGAGGAATCATTAAAAGTTATTTCACCGGGATATGTTATAAAAAGTCTTTATAAAGCTTTTAATAAAATGGATTTTAAAGATTCAACATACCTTGTGATGCTTTATGGGATATATAACACACAGAATAAATGCTTTACATATGCATCAGGGGGAATCAACGTACTACCTTTGATTATAAAACACACAGGTGAAATAGTGGAAATGGAATTAAAAGGTTTTCCAATTTGCAAACTTGGTGATTATTATGAACCGTTTTATGAAGATAGGATGATTCAGTTAGAATCTGGAGATAAAATATTGTTTTATACAGATGGGTTAGTTGAGGCTAAAAACCTGGATGGAGATATTTATAGTCAAGAGAAAATCAAAGATTTTGTTGGGACGAATCATTCCTTAAAGGCAACTGAACTTGATGAGGCTATAAAGGAAAATTTATATAAGCATATTGGAAGTTCAGGTAAATTATTGGATGATGTGACGTTTTTAATTATGGAGGTTTATTAATAGAAATGCTTCAAATATTATGAAAATAGTAAATAGAATATTGAAGAATTGAAGAATTGAAGATTAATGATATAATGTACTGTGGAAAACGTTAAGCATTGTCTGGGTTATTGGATGATGAAAATAGTTATATTAAGTATTGTTATACCACAAGAAAGGAAAATTATATGGAAAGACAGGAATTTAGTATTAAAATTGCAATACTTGGTTTTGGAAATGTTGGGCAGGCTTTTGTGAAACTTTTAATGGAGAAACATAAAGAAATATTTGAAAATCTCAGCTGTGACGTTAAAGTTGTAGCTATTTCAACTAAGAGCAAGGGAAGTTTAGTCAATGAAGGTGGTATAGATATAGTAAAGGCAGTTGAAGATATGGAAAAATTCCATAAATTTGATGAAAAAAGCAAAGATTTTTCGAATTTGGATTCCATGCAAATTGCAAGACAAGTGGAATATGACGTTCTCATTGAATTAACACCACTTCAGATTTTTTCTGGCCAACCAGCAATAGACCATATTACTAATGCACTTAATAGGAAGAAGCACGCAATTAGTGCAAATAAAGGTCCAATAGCATGGGCCTACGAATTTTTGCGAGAATTAGCAGAAAATCAGAAGGTTTTGTTTTATTATGAAACTACAGTAATGGATGGGACACCTGTATTTAACCTTGTAAATGAAACATTGAAATTTTGCAGGGTAACTGAGGTGAAAGGTATTCTAAATTCAACTACTAATTTTGTCCTTGAGGAGTTAGCAAAAGGAAAAGCGTATGAAGATGTAATGATAGAAGGGAAAGAAAGGGGATTTGTTGAATCAGATCCTTCCATGGATATTGAAGGATGGGATGCTGCAGCAAAAACAGCGGCCCTGTTAAATGTATTAATGCACGCTAACATCACTCCCTACGAAATTGAACGAAAAGGTATTGAAGATATTACATACGAAGATATAAAACGAGCAGAGGCTAATGGCAATGTAATTAAGCTTGTTTGTTATGGTGGATATGAAAATGGTAAATTAATAGGTAGGGTAAGTCCAGAAGAAATTGCAATTGGAACATTGTTTCCTAGTGTAATTGGTACATCTTCTGTAATAAGCATTACCACTGATCTTATGGGCACAATTTCTATTGTGGAACATGACCCAGAAATTACACAAACTGCATATGGTGTTTTTAGTGATTTGATACGTGTAATTACAAATATTAACTTTAATAAAATTATATAATAACAGCACTTTACACAATGAATTAAGTGGAGTATAATAAAAAATTGTAAGATAAAACAAATTTTTTGGGGAGGAATTTTATGAAAAAAGGAATTTTAATTTTAATAGTCTTTGTTTTGTCATTTGGGTTTTTAAAATTCGCTAATAATTTAGTTGGAGAAAATGAGACTGGAGAAACATTGACAGGAACAGCCAAAGGTTTTGGTGGTGATGTAACTGTTACATTAGTTGTAGACGGAGGTGACATACTTTCTGTTGCAGTAGTTGGTGATAGCGAAACTCAAGGAATTGGATCAAATGCTATTGAGCAGTTGCCAGCATTAATAGTAGATGCTGATTCAGCAGATGTTGATGGGGTTTCTGGAGCTACTTATACAAGCAATGCTATAAAAGAAGCTGTAAACATGGCATTAGGAATTGAAGCTACTGCTAGTGATACAAAAGAAGAACCAAAGGAAGAACCAGCAAAAGAAGCTGCTGCTGAACCAATGGCTAATGACGGTGCATTAACAGGAACAGCCAAGGGTTTTGGTGGAGATGTAACTGTTACAGTAACTGTTGATGGTGATGATATTACAGCTGTTGAAGTAGTTGGAAAAGACGAGACTCAAGGCATTGGAACAAATGCAATTGATAAATTACCAGCATTAATAGTAGAAGCTGATTCAACAGATGTTGATGTAGTTTCTGGTGCTACTTATACTAGTAAAGCCATTATAGAAGCTGTAAACATGGCATTAGAAAAAGCTGCTAGTGGGGATATAAAAGAAGAAACTGCTGCAGAAGGTGGTGCGTTAACAGGAACAGCCAAAGGTTTTGGGGGAGATGTAACTGTTACAGTAACAGTTGATGGCGATGATATTACAGCTGTTGAAGTAGTTGGAAAAGATGAGACTCAGGGCATAGGTTCAACTGCAATAGAGAAATTGCCAGCATTAATAGTAGATGCGGATTCAACAGATGTTGATGGAATTTCCGGTGCTACTTATACAAGCAACGCTATTAAAGAAGCTGTAGATGCTGCATTAGCTAAAAGATAAAAAACTAAATTTAAATTAGCAAAAATAGATTCATACGATTATTATATTTGCTCCCTTTAAGGCAGAAATTTAAACTGTCAAAATAAAGGGAGCATTTTTATGTGAAGAAGAATTTACTGTGTCATTAATAATTAAGCATAATTTAAATATACCTAAGGTCTCTGTATACTCGTGTCAATTCAATCCATGTTGCTTCATTTACTAGACCTGTCGGCTCAATACCAGCCAAATTCTGAAAAGCAATAACCGCGCTCTCTGTTTTTTCATCAAAAATGCCGTTAACTTCAATTTTTGGTATGGAGGGTGTGAGAAGGGAAATATAGGATAACATTACTTGAATTATAAAAACTCCTGGTTGTTCGGTACCATATCCTTTTTCATAATCCCTAGCAGGGTATGGTATGTACGGCAAATAAACATCGTCTGCAGGAAGTGTTTCAAATATGTCAAGAATCATTTTATACATAATATCCCAATTTTCTGGATTAACTATGCCCGTTTCAGTCAATCCCATTGTTTTTTGAAATTCAATTACTCCATTTCTTGTTTGGGAATCGAATATACCTGTAATAATTACCTCAGGAATTGTATCGTAATAGATAGATAAAATATTTATAAAAAATTGCAAAAGTACAACTCGTGGTCTCACATCTCCTTGCAATAAAATATCTTTAGTTATTTCAATCGTATCAACTAACACTGAGTATTCTGCAACTAATTCTGAAACTTTTGATACTGAAACATAAATATATCTCATTTTATAAAATGTTAATTGATCTATAATACCTGTTACAGGTAAATTAAAGATTTTTTGAAATTCCATAACGGCAGCTTCGGTAGACTGGCCAAAATAACCGTCCACAGGAGTAATTTCAGGCATGGCAGGGAAGTTTTTAGATATTCGGTTCAAACCTAGTTGAATTCTCAATATAGTTATGCTGGAATCACCTAATTTAATAGGTTCTCCAGGATAAGATAATCCACTTTCCCCAACTGGGGCCGTTGTTACAATAGAGATGTCATTTCCATAATAGTATTGTAAAATTTCAAGTGGGGTATAACCTGCATTTGCCAAATCAACAGACCCCCATTGATACATTCCGTTGCACTGAGAA
>JBGUET010000183.1:0-5296 GCA_041821225.1 Sedimentibacter sp. | reverse complement strand
ACCTTTTCAGATATGATATTTTTATTAGAAAGTACCGCCTCAATGGATACTTCCCCATATTCTATGTTTTTTTCTTTCAAGGTCAACATCTTACTTAATTTTTCCATAAAACTTATATTTTCATTACTTATTTCATTAATAGCATCACGAATAACTGTTACTTTGTCTATGCAAGTTTCATCAAAAATTTCCTGCTTACTTGTAAAATATTCATATAGTGTTCCTTTGCCTACACCTGCATTAAGAGCAATTTCTTCCATTTTAGTGTTGTGGAATCCCTTTTTTTTAAACAAGGCTCTGGCAACTAGTAGAATATCTTTCCTTTTTTGGTTTTCCGCCATATTTTCTCCTTAAAGTTTATCAGTTATTTGATCTTTTTCTTTTATAAATTTACTTTTAAAGAATACTGCTATATCATCAAATATAGTGTACATAACAGGTATTACTACAAGAGTCAGCAAGGTTGAAAGAGCTAAGCCTCCAATAACAACAACTCCCATAGATTGAGTGAGCTCCGCCCCTTCTCCAATTCCTAAGGACATGGGAACAAGCCCCAATATTGTAGTGAGTGCTGTCATAAGAATTGGCCTTATTCTTATTGGTCCAGCCTTTAATATAGCAACATTTCTCTCTTCACCTGCAATTCGCCTTTTGTTAATATAATCCACTAAAACTATGGCGTTATTTACCACTATACCAACTAGTATTATGCATCCTATAAGACCTACAACATTAAGATGGAGACCAGTAACAAAGAGAGCAATAAAGCCTCCAGACAATGCTAATGGAACAGAAAACATAATAGACAATGGTTGAATAAGCGATTCAAATTGAGCTGCAATAATCATGTAAACAAGTAATACAGCCATTCCCATAGCTAAAAACAAATCACTGAAAGTATCTGCTATTTGCTCGGTTTCTCCTCCAAAACTATATTCATAACCATTAGGCATTTCATAAGAATCTAACATTTTTTTTATTTCATCCGAAACCGATTGAACATCCCTTCCTGAAACGCTTCCACTAACCGTTAATACTCTAACTTGATTTTCCCTAGTTATGCTAGTGGGACCATTTTCCACTGTTACTTTCGCCACTTCCGACAATGGTATATTACCACCAGCCGGTGTTGGCACAGGTAGCATATCTAGAAAAGTCATGCTTTGACCATAAATGTTATCGCCTTTTAATTTTACATCTAATTCATTTCCGTTGATCTTAAATTTTGTAACATTTGAACCTGCTAAGGTATTGTTTACTGCAGAACCTATTTGTGCTGTAGTAAGACCATATTGAGATGCTATTAATCTATCTGTTCTAATTTCAACTTGAGGAATACCTTCCGAATAGCTTGTAGCAACTTCTCTAGTACCGTCTACATTTTCTATTATCTTCTTGAAATCATCACCTATGCTTTTTAAAGTATCTAAATCGTCACCCTTTATACTTATACTTATAGGGTCCCCTGTACTCATAACCATCATTGTTGCTTCAGAAACACCTATATCTGCCCCAGGTACATCCTTTACAGCTATTCTTATTTCGTCACTTATCTCTTTTGTGCTTCTATTTCTATCTTTTAAATCCTCTAACATTACAATAATGCTTCCTGTGTTAGAACTACTGCTCAAACTCATAACACCGGAACTTCCTGATGAAGTGAAAACTGTCTTTACTTCAGGTATTTGTTCAATCAACGCTTGAACTTCCTGCAGAGTCTTGTCAGTTCCCTCAATTTCCTCTCCAGGTGGAACACTTACACTTATATTAATTTGCCCTTGGTCTGTTGTTGGGAAAAATTCTGCTCCTACTGATACTACTGCAAAGATGCTTGTTATAAATAATCCTAAACTTACTGCAACAGTTATTAATCTGTGTTTTAAACTCCATCCCAAAATTTTCTTATAAGAAGTTACTAGGCGCCCATGCTTCTTTTCCTGGGCTTCTTCTGATTCCATATTATTTACTGAAATCAACTTAGATGACATCATGGGAATGAGAGTAAGTGCAACAACCAATGAACTTAATAAAGCCATGACTATTGTCAATGCAAAATCTTTAAACAACGTTGCGGCCAGTCCTCCTGTAAATACTATTGGCAAGAAAACAGCAATTGTTGTCAATGTAGATGCAGTTACGGCCATCGCTACCTCGTTTGTTCCTTCTACTGATGATGTTATGCGGTCCATGCCAAGACTTCGGTGCCTGTATATGTTTTCAATAACTACTATGGAGTTGTCTACTAGCATACCAATACCTAAAGCCAGTCCTCCGATTGTCATCATATTTAAAGTTATACCTGAAAAATATAACAAAATAAATGTTGTAATAATTGAAATAGGTATAGAAAGAGCTATGACCAAGGTTGTTTTAAAACTCCTCAAAAATACTAAAAGTATTACTATAGCCAATAATGCTCCTGTAAATGCAGTGTTTTTCAAGTTGTTAATAGAACGATTAATATATTCTGCCTGGTCAAAAATGGTAACAATATTTAAATCAGGATATTCAGCTCTTATTTTATCTAATTCTTCATTAACATCTCTAGAAACATTTACAGTATTACCATCAGATTGCTTCATTACAGATATTTGAACAACATTTTGACCGTTTAATTTTGTTATGGCGTCTTGTTCTTTATCCACAAGATTTATTTCTGCTATGTCTCTTAAACGAACTGTTCCCCCTTTTGAAAGTGGAATATTTATATTTTTAATGTCTTCAATATTTTCAAACTCTCCTACCGTTCTAACTGTAAGTTGGTTGCTTCCTTTTGTAACTGTCCCTCCAGGAAGATTTATATTCTCAGCCTGAAGTATTTGAGCTATATAGCTAGAGCTTAAATTATAGCCTTTTATCATTTCTTCCTTGATCATTATTTCAACTTCTTGTTCAAGGCCTCCAGAAACATTGGCAGAAGCTGTCCCTTCCATTTTTTCTATACGAGGTTGTATTACATCCTCAGCGATTTTTTGGATTGTATAAATATCCCCCTTGCCTGATATTGCTAATTGCATTATAGGCATACTGTTTGGGTCTATTTTCATAACTATTGGGGAAGTTGTGCCGTCTGGCAGATATCCTTTAATTAAATCTATTTTTTCTCTCATTTGAAGTGTTGTATCATCCATGTCAGTATCAAAATTAAATCTTAAAAGCAATAGAGCGCTTCCTTCATTTGAAATAGATGTTATTGTATCTATGTTTTCTACAGTTATTAATGCCTGCTCTAATGGTTTTGTAATAAGATTTTCTATTTCTTCAGGTCCTGCCCCTGAATAGGTAGTTTGCACCACTGCTATTGGAAGTTCAATTGATGGAAGCAAATCTATGTGAAGTTTACTAAGAGACACTACTCCTAGCAATATTACAATTAATATCATCATTGTTATTGTAACAGGTTTTTTTACAGAAAATTTTGCGAACATACTATTCTCCCCTTACAATTTTTATTTTGCTGCCATCATTAATATAATCCTGTCCCTTAATTATTACCTTGTCTCCCTCTGCTAGACCCTGTATAATTTCTATGTATGAACCTGTATCAAGTCCTGTAACAACTTCTTTTTCAACTGCTAAATCACCTGATACTACATAAACATATTTCTTGCCATCTCTTTGTTTTACTGCTTCTGTCTTAACTGCCAGAGCTTTTTCGATTCTATCTGTATTCAAAGATACTTTTGCAAACATGCCTGGCTTAATTGAACCATTGTTTGTTAATATTACATTCACTTGGTAAAGATTAGTCACAGGATTTGCCGACGTACTTATGTTATCTATTGAAGCATTCTCTTTGTAATTTGCAGAATCAATTTCAACAGTTACCGAATCTCCCTGATTAATTTTATTTACCATATTTCCTGGTACACCAAGTTCAACAGTAATACTATCAGAATCAACAATAGTCATAGGTGGCTGTGCTGAAGTTGCAAATTCTCCTTCAACTATGCTTATGTTTGATATGACTCCAGAAATCGGGGCTTTAACTTGAGCATTATCTGCAGCAGAAGCTGCATTTTCATAGGATATTCGAGCCTGGTCAACACCTTTTTTGGCCGCAATAAGAGACTCATCCGATGCTGCTAATTTAGCCTGGTCATACTGGGTTTCTGGAACAGCCCCTTCTTCATATAATTTTGCAATTCGTTCAAATGATTTTTTAGCATTTTCGATTTGCGCTGCATTTACTTCAAACCCTGCCTTTGCAGACTCATAGGCTGCTAACGCTTGATTTACCTGCTTGTCAATATCTTTTTCATCTAATACAAACAATACATCATCTTTATTTACTCGGTCCCCAACTTTGACATTTATGCGTTCAACTTTACCAGTCATCATAGGTACTACGTAGACATCTTTATCCGCATATGTTTTAGCTGTCATAATATTTTCAACATACAGCTCCATGGTACTCAATGTTTCAATTTCTACAGCTGTATATGTTTCTTCCGCTACATTTGTATCTGTTTTATTAAAGTTGCTACACCCAGTGAAAACAACCGCTGTAATTAATAATAATGTCAATAATTTTCTCAAATTTTCCTCCTGAATTTTCGACCGACCGGTCGGTTTTGATTCATTGTAGCACTTAAAAAAATCTGTGTCAATGCAATTATTTTTATTTGCATACCTATTATTGTAATTTGATTTTGCTCTGTATTTAATAATTATTCTATCATTGATGCATTTTCATATAATTTTTCTTTTTCTTCCTTAGACATCATTTTTTCTATAGAATAGGCAATAAATGCAATTCCAAACAAGTCAAGAACAAACCTTAAAACCATAAATTTTATTCCCATGGAAGATGCTTCAAATAACAAAAGAGGAATTTTAGTTGTAGACCATGCTCCAATCATAATTAATACATTTGAAAGTTTGCTCCCTTTTTTAAGAAGGACAACTGCAACAGGAAACGCCGCATATAAAGGACCTGCAGAAGCAGAACCTAAAAGGAATGCAATAACAACCCCAACCATACCAGATTTTTCACCTAAGTACTTAACCATTGTTTCTTTTTTTACCCACACGTCCAAGAGACCAAGTAAAATAAATATTGGAGGCAATATATAAAGCATTTGAAGAGCATTGTCTATTGTAATATCTATTGATCTCATTCCTATTTCAGGTTGCATTACAAGTAATCCAATACTAGCTAACACAAGAACTATAAAAATTTTATATCTCTTTAAAATATATTTAAATCTATTCATTATAGAAATACCCCCATTATATACGCAACTACTAAGGAAAATACAAACGCTTCTACATTTCTTATGATAGTTAATTTTTT
>JBGUET010000182.1:0-5299 GCA_041821225.1 Sedimentibacter sp. | reverse complement strand
CGGCTGAAGTTACTTTCCAGCTTATGCCTAAGGCTGAGATCATACCAGCTTTAATATAAGGAAGGGCACTATAAAAATAAACAGATTTAATAATTCGTGGTTTCTTAATATTGTAGATACTGCACATTTGAAGAAGTTTAATATCAGTTGAATTGATGCCACTTATAGTATTTGTCCAAATTATAGGGAAGCACATAAGAAATGCAACAAAAATAGGAACGTTAGTGTCTTTAAACCACATGATTGCAATAATAATAATTGACATTACAGGAATAGTACGAATAACACTTACCAAGGGGTTAAACAAATTGTAAATAAATTTGTTTGTTCCACAAACATACCCAAATGATATTCCAACGATGCAAGAAACCAGGAAGCCAGACAATGTTCTATAAGAGCTGTAAAGCAGTGTAATGTAGGTATCCTTTTCAGTCAATAAATTCAAAAGACGACTAAAGGTTGCAAGAGGAGAAGGGAGATAAATCTCCTGATGAATTAACAGTGATAATATCTCCCAAATAAGTATCCAAAATAATGCTATTAATAAATTACTGTACTTATTCTGTAAAATAGAATTCTTCATCTGGTAGTTTTCCTCCTACTGAAGCAGGATTTGAATCAAATAATATTTTGTAGAAATAATTTAAGCCTTCTTTTTCCTCCTGTGCTGTTTTGTATGTAATACCACAATAAGGAAGTGCTTCTTCTACAATTGCAGCACTTGGCATAATTTCATTTTTTTCAACTAACACTGAAGCGTCTTTAGGATTTTCAAGAACCCATTTTACTGATGATTCATATTGTTTTAAAAATTCTGCAACAAACTCTTTGTTGTTAGCTGCAAATTCTTTGTTTACAATTACACATCCCGTATAAAGAGGGCTGGCTTCATCAGTTGCTTGCTTCCATGCATCATTTAAGTCAATTAATGTTTTGACATTTGTATTTTTCATGGTAGTTTGAGCTACAAAGGGCTGAGGTAAAAGTGCTAATTTAGTGTCTTCTGCGATTACAGATTGTGCTAGTGTTGCATGGTCAACACTGTAATCAAGCTCAACTTTACCTTCAAGACCATTTTGCTTTAATATATAATTCATAGCATAATCGGGAGTCGAACCTTTTGCGCTCATTCCTAGTACTTTACCTTCTAAATCTAAAATAGAAGATATTTCATCAGTTCCAATTATGTATAAGTTTCCTATTGTGTTAACGGCGATTAATTGCACTGCTCCCTCTGTTTTATTGTATAAAACAGCAGCAAGGTTTATTGGAACAGATGATATTTGAATATCTCCATTTATTATTTTTCCAGTGAGGGCGTCAGGTGCGCTTTCAGCTACATATTCTACATTGTACTCATCACTGTTCAAGGCTTTTTCATCGATCATTTTAATCATTCCTATAGAAGTAGGACCCTTTAATCCTGCGATTGTTACGTTTATAGGTTCTTTTGGCTCTTCCTGTTGAACTTGTTCGTTTTCAACTTTATTTTCATCAGGTGTTTCGGCTGGAGTTTCCTTGTTGCTAGTGCAACCAGCACTTAAAGCTAGAGCTAAAACTAATATTAACAATAAACTTATTTTTTTCATTTTTTTCTCCTTTAAATTTTTTTAGATAAAGCACTTTTTACACTTAAACCCTTAATTTTTCCAAGTTTTCCGCTAAGAGCTCCAATTTCGTCAGTTGTACCATCGACAATAATGGAAATAACATTTACTCCACGTTCTCTATAGGGGATACCCATTCTTCCAATTATTATGCTATTGAATTGATGTAAAATATCATTTACCTCCGAAATTTGAGATAAATCTTCAATTACTATACCTATGACTCCGATTCTTTTATCCATTCTACCTCCTTGAACAAAAAAATATTCCTTGCATACGCAAGGAATAAAAATAGTTAATGTTATTTTTATTTTGTCCTCCTTGCCCTTAGAAAATCCTTAAGCTTAGATTTGATATAAATTTAACACAATTTTTTTAGTTAATCAATATTTACTTTGTTAAGATAATTTAATATTCTATTTATATACTATTGTTCCTTCAGCAATTCATCAACTGAAGTGTTGAAATATTTTGCAAAAATTGTTAAATAAAAATCAGATGGTTCTTCTTCGCCTAATTCATACAGTTTAATTCTTTCTTTAGGTACATTTAGTTCGTTGCTAAGTTCTAGTTTAGTCATATCTTTTTCTTTTCTGATCTTTCTTAATTTCTCACCTAATGTCATAATAGTCACCTCGATTTTTTATTTAGCCCACTTCTACATACATTATATCATATTCAACAAAAACTTCAATATGAATATTTGGTCTTATTAGTCTTAGTTAAAGCGAGCGAATTATTTAAAACTTTGGAAAGTGCAAAATGATGGATTATGTTAATGAAAATAGCAATAATACAAATGTATTGTTAGGGTTTAATTGCTTCATAGTTTTTAATATACATACTATTAAAAGAGTGTTATAATAATTGCAAATTACAAGGAGGTTCTTTATGATATCTACTAAGTGGTTTCAAGGTACAAACAATTTAGAAATTGTTTTAGAAATTAGAAAAAAAGTTTTTGGTGAAGAATTAAATAAAAGTGAAGACAATGTATTTGATATTTATGATGATTTTGCCTTTAGTGCAGTTATATTTGAAGATGATTTGCCAGTAGGAACGGGAAGATTACTATTCAAAGATGGAAAATATATTGTAGATATGCTATGTGTTCTTAAAAAATTCAGAGGAAATAACTACGGAGATTTAATTGTAAGAATGCTAGTTCGAAAAGCAATAAATATGGGAGCAGAAAACACCTATGCAACAATCAATGAAAACTGTAAGCAATTATTTGAAAATATAGGCTTTGAGAAAATAACCACTTATGAAAACGGAGAATTATTAATGTTGAAAATTGGCGATGTGGGAGGAAATTGTTGTTAGAAATAGGTTTAATTTCTTGAAAACATAATATAACTATGCTAAAAGCAGTTGAAAAGTTTGGAAACTAATTATTAAAAATTTCATATAGACAAAACAAAATAATAAGTATATAATTAGCAAGGTAAAATGTTGTGACTCATTGGTCAAGTGGTTAAGACGCCACCCTCTCACGGTGGAATCAGGGGTTCGACTCCCCTATGGGTTACCAAAATATATATGAGGGCGGTGATGTTTAAATATGAACAAAAACCGCCCTTTGTTATTCAAATTAAGAATAAGAAAACAAAAGCAATCAGTAATATTCTGGTTGTTTACATAAAATTTCAATTGAGTGGAGGATTATATGGATTATAAAAAACTTTCAGAAAAATTGTTTCCAAACATAAAAGAATCAATTTCATATTATGAAAATGAGGCTTTTCCAGTTAGAAATTTAAAGCCTCAAGCAAAAGTAACTAGATTGGCACCTAGCCCAACCGGTTTCATACATCTTGGCAACCTTTATGGAGCATTTGTTGATGAACGTCTGGCTCATCAAAGTGAGGGGGTATTTATGCTTAGAATAGAAGATACAGACGAAAAGCGTAAGGTTGAAGGATCAGTTGAAACAATTATTTCATCTCTTGAGTACTTTGGATTGAAATTTGATGAAGGTGCTGGCATTAATGGAGAGGTTGGAAATTATGGACCATATTTCCAAAGTAATCGTGGTAAGATATATCAGTGTGTTGCTAAGTACTTAGTAGAGCAGGGCAGAGCATACCCATGCTTTTGCACTGAAGAAGAATTAGAAGAAACTAGGAAAAAGCAAATAGAAGAAAATGTGAATACAGGATACTACGGCAAATGGACAAAAGACAGAGATTTATCTCTTGAAGAAGTTCAAAAGCATTTAGACAATAATGAAGAATTTGTAATAAGATTCAAATCAAATGGAACAGAAGAAGGAACTTTTGAAATAGACGATGCCATAAGAGGGCATCTTGCAATACACGAAAACTATCAAGACATAGTAATTTTAAAAACTAATGGTATTCCTACATACCATTTTGCTCATGTTGTTGATGATCACTTAATGAGAGTTACACATGTTGTTAGAGGTGAAGAATGGCTTTCAACTCTTCCTATTCATTATGAAATATTTAAAACACTTGGGTGGGACACACCAGTATACTGCCATACTGCACATTTAATGAAAATGGATAATGGTGCAAAGAGGAAACTTTCTAAAAGAAAAGACCCTGAACTTGGACTTGGGTTTTACATGGATTTAGGATATCATCCTGCTGCAGTGAGGGAATATTTGCTTACAATTTTAAATTCAAACTATGAAGAGTGGAGAATTGAAAACCCAGATAGTTCAACAGATGATTTTGAATTTACATTGGGTAAAATGAGCAATTCAGGTGCTTTGTTTGATTTAGACAAATTAAATAATATAAGCAAGGATGTATTGCTGAAAATTTCTGCTGAAGAAATTTATGAATTTTTGCTTGTTTGGGCTAAAGGGCATAAGACAGAATTTTCAGATGTGTTATCTGCCAACAAAGATGAAGTAATCAAATTATTAGAAGTTGGAAGAAATGGGAATAAACCACGTAAAGATTTAATGTACTGTGAACAAATATTTGAATTTATAGATTATTTCTTTGATGAATACTTTAAAATTGTTGATAAATATCCAGAAAACATAGATGAAGAAGAAGCGAAAAAACTTCTTAAGGCATATTTAAACACATATGACCATCTAGATGATCAAAGTCAATGGTTTGACAAAATTAGAGCCATATCTGAAGAAAACGGGTATGCAGCAAAACCTAAGGATTACAAGAAGAATCCAGATATGTACAAAGGTCATGTGGGTGATGTAAGTTCTGTAATAAGAATAGCCATAGTTGGAAGAGCTTCATCCCCTGATGTATGGGAACTACAGCAAATCATGGGAGAATTAAAAGTCAGAAGCAGAATAGAAAAGGCAATTAATAATTAAAAAATTAGAATAAAAGGTAAAAACATTAGGATTCTGATGAATACATTTAAAAATACAAATATCAACAAGTGAAAATATTGACATATAAAAAACATCCTAGTTAAAGGATGTTTTTTTGTATGTTAAATGATTTGGGTTTATTAATTTGTTTAGCGGCAAGAATATTATGATAAGTGTGGTTTGAATAATAAAATAATAAAAGTTTTGATTTTATTAAAACTTTTCAAGATATATAGACGTCTAAGAGGTGTAAGACAATTGAGATGTGCATCAAAATAAGGTAAGGTGGAATTCGTGCGAATTGGTAGAAGCTTAGAAAAACAATTTGAAGATTATGTTAATGAAAATAAAGAGAAGCACTATAGGATAGCTTATA
>JBGUET010000181.1:0-5310 GCA_041821225.1 Sedimentibacter sp. | reverse complement strand
TGGTATGCAGGTATGTTCTAGATCAATTCTTAAAAGAGCTACTTTAAACTTTAAAGATGAAATATTGAATTTGTTTAAGAATAATGTAAAGATATCTGAAAACTTCGGCTTTAAATACGAAGATATTGATGAAGTGTTATTAACTTCGGCAACTGAACTAGAAATGTGGGTAAAGACACCTGAACAAAGTGCTGATTTCGAAGAGCTTCACACTTCCCAAGTTTTGAAAGAACAATATTGGAAAAGAACAATGGGTACAGTTAGAACTGTTCTAGAAAAAATAATGGATTCCCTTGAATGCTATGATTTAAAACCAGAAATGGCTCACAAGGAAGTTGGAGGAATTGCAAATAGCATAGACTCTAAAGGAAGAATTACTCATGTTATGGAACAACTTGAAATAGATTGGAGATTTTCTGATTCTATTCAGACTGCAGATAATGAGATTTTCATAAGAGAATTAATAGAAGATTTGTTTAGACATCATGGACTAGAAGTTATGTTTAAGGCAAAACCTATAGAAGGCGTAGCAGGTAATGGAGAGCATGTTCATTTAGGTGCAGCAATAAAACTTAAAAATGGTAAAAGAATCAATTTGTTTGCTCCAGTAGATATGAAAAATCAATATTTAAGTGAAATTGGATATGGGTCTTTAATGGGTATTTTGAAAAATTACGAGGTAATAAACCCTATAGTAACTGCTACAAATGATGCATTTAACAGACTTAAACCTGGATTTGAGGCGCCAATATGCACAGTTACTTCTTTAGGAGGTTCAAAGGAATCGCCTTCTAGAAATCGTTCAGTGCTTGTGGGGGTAATAAGAGACTTAAATAGTCCTCTTGCTACAAGATTTGAATTAAGGTCTCCTAATCCATATTCAAATACTTATTTAGTATTAGCAGCATCATATCAAGCTATGCTTGATGGTGTTTTAAAAGTAACACAAGCTGGCATGACTTCAGAAGAGTTAGAAAAAGAAATTTCTAAAAAATATGGAGATGATGGTGTTTATTTAGAAAAATTCAGAGAATATAGAAGTGAGGAAGATGTTTTTGAACATTTATCTGAAGAAGAGAGAAATAAAATTTATGGGATAGCTCCAGCTACTGTTTGGGAAAATCTAAACGGATTTGCTTTAAATACATTAAAACAGCAGGTTCTGAAAAGAGGCGATGTTTTTACTGATGAGCTTATTAATTCATTTAAAGAATCTACTTCTCAAAAATGGAGAAATGAACTTAAAGGAAGAATAATTCATGATAACATAATGCTATTAAAAACATTTGTGAAATTGCATGATGAAAATGACCACGCAACTGACCTTGATGTAGTAAATTGGGAGAAAATTATATATTTAAAAACAAAGCTCATGAAGGACAGCATGACAAAAAAATGTATATTTACAAAAATAAAAATGGCCTTCAATGAAGGAGATTTTGACACCGCTTCTGACTTGCAAAAGCAAATGAATGAAAAAATGACTGAAATCAGAGACTTGTATATCCAATATAAAAATAATATATTCTAAATATAGCAAAAAAATCAGAATTGTAAAATTCTGATTTTTTTTGTAAAAATTTAATGCTATTTATTGCAACTTTATAATATAAATGATTATTTATGAAAACTACAAATAAATTTTGTTTACAAAAATTTATTTGTATACTATAATATAATAGTGGATAAACGTTTCTTTTTCATTTGGGCGATGTTTAAAGAATCAGTTTAATCAAATTTCAGTGGCGGATAGAGTAGATTTTATTAAAAGGATAACGTTATTATTTTATTGTTAATGGGTTAATTAGTTAAGAGTATGGGCTGTTATTATCCTTTTAATTGTATTTAAACTGTACGCACCAATAAATATGGAGGAAAATTATGGGTAAAGTTCCAAAACAAAAAAAAGAACCAACATTATTAATTTCTATCATCCCAGTAGCATTTACAGTTTTTCTATTAGGATTTTCAATTTTAAAATATGGAGCTGATGTGCATATCCCTATTATAATGGGAGCCATCGTAACTTCGGCGATCGCAATATTTTGGCTAGGGTTTACATGGAAAGAAATTGAAGATGGTATTGTAGATTCAATTGGTAGCACGATGCAAGCAATATTAATACTTGCAATAATAGGTATATTGATTGGTACTTGGATATCAGGTGGTATAGTTCCTACAATGATTCACTATGGTTTGAAAATACTATCACCTACATTTTTTCTAGCTGCGTCTTTAATACTTTGTAGCATCGTTTCTTTGGCAACGGGTAGTTCTTGGACAACTGCTGGTACAGTAGGCGTTGCTCTTATAGGTGTTGCACAGGGTCTTGGAATTTCAGCTCCATTAGCTGCTGGTGCAATCATTTCCGGGGCTTATTTTGGCGACAAAATTTCACCATTATCTGATACCACAAACTTAGCTCCTGCCATGGCAGGTTCACAATTGTTTGACCATATTAAACACATGTTATACACTACATCTGTTTCATATACTATAACACTTATTATTTTTATTATACTTGGATTTCAGTATAGAGGAGCACAGCTTGATACAACAGAAATTAATGGTATGTTAGAAGCTATTTCAAGCATTTATACTATTAATCCATTGCTTCTTTTAGTTCCTGTAATAGTAATAGTAATGGTAGCGATGAAAGTTCCAGCTGTACCAGGTTTAATTGTTGGCTGTATTTTAGGTGCCCTATGCACTTTTTATCAAGGTGGAGATTTCGGGCTTTTATTAGATGTAGCTAACTATGGAACAGTTGCAGAAACAGGTCATGAAGTTGTTGATGAGTTATTAACTAATGGTGGTTTGCAAAATATGATGTGGACAATTTCCTTGATTATGTGTGCACTTACATTTGGTGGTGTTCTTGAAAAGTCCGGTATGATGGCTGTTATTGCTAATAGACTTTTAGTTTTCGCAAAACATACTGGTTCATTAATCCTTGTAACTGCTATTACTTGCTTGTTCGTAAACATTCTTTGTGGAGACCAATATTTAGCTATAGCACTTCCTGGTAAAATGTTTAAGGATACTTATAGAGAAAGAGGTCTAGCACCAAGAAACTTATCTCGTATACTAGAGGATTCTGGTACTGTTACTTCGGCTTTGGTACCATGGAACACATGTGGTGCTACTATGTCAACATTCCTAGGAATACCAACTTTAGCATACCTTCCATACGCATTTTTCAATTTATTAAGTCCAGTAGTGTCCGTTAGTTTTGCTTATTTAGGAATTTCAATTATGACTTTAGAAGAAGATCCTTCAGCAACAGAATATGTAAGACCTATGAAATTATTTAAATCACCAAAAGAATTAATGGAAAACCAAGTTAAATATTTGAATATGAACAACAATATTTAGTAAAGTAAAATTAAAATTAACTAATATTGAGACTAAAATATAAAATAACCTTGTGTATTGCTGCAAGGTTATTTTTTTTATAAGAATTTCTTATATAATAATATTACAAAGAATAACTTTACACAGTTTTTACATTACTCTGTTTTTTTTTTTACTTAAGGGGTATATATTTAGTACAAGTTTAAAAACAAATTCGAGGAGAATATTATGAAGAAAAGGAAAATATTATCAATAATATCATCTGTGCTAATTTTAACCTTAGCCTTTACAGGATGCTCAAAAGAAGAGGTTGCAGGATTTGATTCTGAAAAAGATATAACTGTAGTAGCAAGAGATTCGGCTTCTGGAACAAGAGGGGCTTTTCATGAAATTATGAATATAAAAGTTAAAGAGAATGATACGGAAGTGGATAAATTAGTTGTTGGTGCACTTGAGTTTGATGGACAGGACAAAGTTATTACTGCTGTAGAAGGGGATAAGTATGGTATTGGATATATTTCATTAGGTGCAGTGAGCGAAAGAATTAAACCTGTTGCAGTAAATGGAGTAGAAGCAAATGTTGAAAATGTTAAAAATGGTTCATATGTAGTTTCAAGGCCTTTTCTTTTAGTAACAAAAGGGACTGAAAGTGTACTTGTGAAAGATTTTTTGAAATTTGCATCCTCTGTTAAGGGACAAGAAATTACAGTAGAAATGCATTATATATCTGCTACGGATGAAACAACAGAATATACAGCTTCAGGAATGTCTGGAATAATTAAAGTTGCTGGCTCAACATCAGTAACTCCATTGATGGAAAAATTGCAAGAAGAATTCAAGGCACTAAATCCCGATGTAAAATTTGAAATGCAGTCAAATGGTTCATCTCAGGGAATTAAGGCGGCTATAGATGGTTCATATGACATTGGCATGAGTTCAAGAGAATTAAAAGAAGAAGAGGCATCTAGTTTAAATAGACATATACTTGCAATTGATGGCATTGCAGTAATAGTTAATAAGGAAAATCCAATTAGCGACATTTCATCAGACAATATAACGAAAATTTACACAGGTGAAATCGCAAAGTGGTCTAGTGTAAAATAATGCAAAACACCAGAAAAAAAGGGTTTAACGAATTTGCAATGCAGACAATATTCTTTATGTCTGCATTGGTTTCAGTATTAGCGGTCATAGCCATATGCCTTTTTTTATTCTTAAGAGGTATACCTGCTATCGCTGAAATAGGTTTTATGGATTTTGTTTTTAATGCAAAATGGGGTCCTACTAATACCCCTGCATCTTATGGAATTTTGTCCATGATTGTTGGGAGCATTTATGTAACAGGGGGAGCAATTATTATAGGAGTACCTATAGGGCTTATGTGTGCAGTGTTTCTGGCAGAGTTTTGTCCTGAAAGCATTTATAAAATTGTTAAACCTGCAGTGAATTTGCTAGCAGGTATTCCATCAATTATATATGGGTTTTTTGGAATGGAGCTAGTTGTGCCATTTGTAAGAGAAGCTTTTGGTGGTAACGGCTACAGCATAATGTCCGCTTCTATAATTTTGGGAATAATGATACTACCCACTATTATAACCATAAGCGAATCTTCCTTAAAATCTGTTCCTGAAAGTTATAAAGAAGGTTCTTACGGTCTTGGGGCAACAAAGGAAGAAACTGTGTTTAAAGTGTTGGTTCCTGCTGCAAAATCAGGGGTTCTTACATCAATTATCTTAGGAATAGGAAGAGCGGTGGGGGAAACAATGGCCGTTGTAATGGTAGCTGGTAACGCGGTAATGCCTCTTGATAAAATAGCATTATTAAAACCAATAAGAACACTTACTACTAACATAGTTACAGAGATGAGTTATGCTTCAGGACTTCACGAATCATCGCTCATAGCTACAGGTGTAGTGCTGTTTGTATTTATTGTAATACTAAATACTGCGTTAAGTT
>JBGUET010000180.1:0-5317 GCA_041821225.1 Sedimentibacter sp. | reverse complement strand
AAGTTTTATGGATTCACTAGCAACACAAGACTACACTGCTGTAGGCTTTTCAATAAAATATGAATTCGGACTTTTTAAGCAAAAAATCGTGGATGGTTGGCAAACGGAACTTCCAGATGACTGGCTTACTACTTCTGATGTCTGGCTTTTGCCCATGACTGAAGAAAGAGTAATAGTAAAGTTTGATGGAAAAATCAGAGAAGAGTGGACCAATGAAGGCTTAAAAATACATCATGACTTTCCAACATTAATTGAAGCAATACCTTATGACATGATGATATCAGGATATGATAGCAAGGGAGTAAGTCTTTTAAGACTTTGGGAATCCCGTAGTTTGAACAGCATAGATATGAATTTATTTTCCCAAGGTGATTATTTAAGGGCCCTGTCAGAAGATTCAATGGGAGAAGCAATATCCAAGGTATTGTACCCAGCGGACGACCACAATGAAGGAAAACTATTGAGATTAAAACAGCAGTATTTTCTTGTATCTTCTTCTGCTCAAAATATTGTTAAATTTCATTTCAAGCAATATCAAACGCTTGATAACTTCAGTGATAAAGTTGCAATCCACATAAATGATACCCATCCTGCATTAATAATACCTGAATTAATGAGAATTTTCATGGATGATTACAATTATTCTTGGGAAAAAGCATGGTATTTAATTGAAAATACTGTATCTTACACAAATCATACAGTACTTTCAGAAGCTTTAGAAACATTTGACGCAGCTATTGTAAAAACAAAATTGCCTAGAATATATATGATTATACAAGAAATTAATAATCGTTTTTTGGAACAAGCAAAATCAAAATATAACGGAGATTGGAATAAAGCTGTTCAAATGTCTATCTTCGGATTCGGAAAAATAAACATGGCTAATATGTGCATTATTGGTAGCCACAGTGTAAATGGAGTTGCAAGGCTACATACAGATATACTTGAAAAAACTATTTTCAAGCCTTTTTATGAATACAGTCCAAATAAATTTTTAAACGTCACTAATGGCATTACTCACAGGCGGTGGGTAAATCAGGCAAATCCTATGCTACGAGACCTCCTAGATGATTTAATTGGGCCAGAGTATTATTTGAATCCAGAAAAATTAAATTTGCTTAAAAAATATAAGGATGATGTTAGCGTACTTGATAAACTTGCTGAAATAAAATACAGCAATAAAAAAAGGCTCGCTGAATTTGTACTAAAAAACACCCGCATAGATTTAAATGTGGACTCAATATTTGACATACAAGCCAAAAGACTGCATGAATACAAGAGACAGCTTTTAAATGCAATGAGAATAATAAGTTTAATCATTGATATAAGAGAAGGAAATACAGACCATTTAGTTCCAGAAACATTTATATTTGCTGCCAAAGCTGCACCTGGATACTTTAGGGCAAAAGAAATAATTCAGCTAATATTTTACTTGAGCGATTATATAAACAAAAATACTTTTATTAAAAAATATATAAATGTTGTATTTTTGGAGAATTATTCTGTGAGCCTAGCTGAATTAATTATCCCAGCAGGAGAAATAAGTGAGCAAATATCTTTGGCTGGCAAGGAAGCTAGTGGAACAGGAAACATGAAATTCATGATAAATGGAGCACTTACAATAGGAACATATGATGGTGCAAATGTGGAAATGGTTAAAGCGATAGGAGAAGAAAATTTCTTCTTGTTTGGAATGCGAGATTATGAAGTTGAGAACTTGTGGAACCAAAATTATTCATCAATACAGTATTATCAGAAAAGTCCTATGCTTCGAAAAATAATAGATTTTTTAAATAAAGGCATAGGTGGAAAATCATTTCAATCTCTCTCCAAATATTTAATCGGTAGTTCTGCTGTAGGGGATCCTTACATGTGCTTTGCTGATTTTGACAGCTATATGAATGTACACGAGAAAGCTTCACATTTACACTTTGATGACAAAGTAAAATGGAATAAAATGGCTTTAATGAACATTGCTAGTGCCGGAATATTTTCCTCTGACAGAACTACAAAAGAATATGCCGATAAAATATGGGGTATTAAGCAATTAACTATTGAGAACGAATAAATATTGTAAGGAAGATGTTATGTATATATTTGACAAACAATCAGAATTTTTTAGATTTCCTCAAGGAGGAATAAAGTCAGGTGATAAAATTGCGCTTAAGCTATATGTAAAGCGCAATTTTGTATGTAGTCCAAAAGTGTTCATTGAAAAAAGGCAAGATTACAACAAAGAAGCCTATAATAATATTAATATGGAATGGATTGGGACAGAAAATAATTATGATTTATACAGAACAATTTTTTCAATAAATGAATATGGCAACTACTATTATTCTTTTATACTAGATGAAAATAATCACTCTGAGACTTTTGAGCTTTTAATATATGATAATGATTATAAAACCCCTGATTGGATTAAGGGTGGAATAATTTATCATATTTTTGTTGACAGATTTTATAAATCAAAGATATTTAAAAAAAATGATGACATTATAATAAGAAAAGATTGGGGAGGTATTCCTAATTATTTGCCTGATGAAAAAGGAGAAATTAAAAACAATGATTTTTTTGGTGGAAACTTAGAAGGAATAAAAGAAAAGCTTCCCTACCTTTCAAACCTAGGAGTTACAATAATATATCTTTCTCCAATTTTTGAAGCTCACTCAAACCACAAATATGATACAAGTGACTACTTATCCATTGACCCAATGTTTGGATCTGAAAAGATTTTAAAAGAACTTTGCCAAGAGGCAGAAATCCATGGCATCTCCATAATACTTGACGGCGTGTTCAACCACACAGGCTCAAACAGCATTTACTTTAACAAACAAGGTAGCTATAAATCCGTTGGTGCCTATCAAAGCAAGGAATCCCCATATTTTGACTGGTATATGTTCAACAAATGGAATGATGACTATGCATGTTGGTGGAATATTAAAATACTGCCTACAATAAATAAGGCAAGTAAAAGCTATATTGATTTTATAACTGGAGAAAATGGTGTTTTAGCCCACTGGCAGGAAGTTGGCATTAAAGGTTGGCGCTTAGATGTGGCCGATGAATTACCCAATGATTTTTTAAATAAGCTTCGCTCAAGTGTTAAAAGCAATGACAAGGAAGCCTGCATAATTGGAGAAGTATGGGAAGATGCATCAAATAAATTTGCTTATAGCAAACTAAAAGAATACTTTTGCGGCAATCAACTAGATTCAGTTACAAATTATCCATTAAGAAATTCTATTATGGATTATGTTATTAAAAAAGACTGTAATTCCCTTTATGAAACAATGCAACTAATAATAGAGAAGTATCCACCTCAAACAGTAAATTGTCTCATGAATATACTTGGCACCCACGATACAGCAAGAATTCTAACAATATTAGGAAGCGACACTGTACCAACTAATAAAATTGATATGGCAAAAATAGAATTAACAAACCATCAATTAGAGGAAGGAATAAAGAAGTTAAAAATTGCCTCTCTTCTACAAATGACTCTTCCAGGTATCCCATGCATTTATTATGGTGATGAAGTAGGGCTTGAGGGATGGAGTGATCCCTTTAACAGAATGTGCTTTCCATGGGGCAATGAAAACAAAGAAATTTCAGCTCATTATAAGTCCTTAGCAGAATTCAGAAAAAATAACAATGTTTTTTCTAAGGGAAAATACAAATGTATGTTGCACGAAAACAGTGTATTTGCTTTTGAAAGATATAACGTTGAAAATAAAATTTTTGTAGCTATAAATATGTCTCAATCAACTGTAACAATAAAATTAAAAGAAGATATGAAAGAATATGGAAGTACAAACACAAATAATAATTATGAATTAGAAAGCAATATGTATTTAATTTTATGCTCAATTTAATTTAGAAGAGATGATAAGAACACTTTTGGAAGGTCCTTATCATCTCTCTAATATTCTACCCTTTTCAGTTTCACCGATCACTGTTAATAACCATTTTTTTTATTTTCTCTGCAAGATCATGGTTTAACAATTCTTTACTCACCCTCCATTGCCAATTGTTCCCTAAAGTTGAAGGTATATTTATTCTTGCCTGTGAGCCTAAACACAAGAAATCCTGCATTGGAACAATGCACAAATTTGCCTTGCTCATGTATAAGATATTGATTATTTTATAATTAATATTTTTTTCTTCATTTGCTTTTTCAATCTTTATTCCCAAAGTATTTAAAACATATTGTTTAGCAGACTCGCTAAGTTTATTAAACCAACCATTAAGTGTATCATTATCGTGGGTACCAGTATATGCAACTGAATTTTCCTCATAAGTTTTGGGCAAATACGGATTTTCAGCATTCCCGTCAAATGCAAATTGAAGAACTTTCATACCTGGAAAGCCTGCATTGTTTTTTAATGCAATGACACTGCTATTTATGATCCCCAAATCCTCTGCAATAATGTTTAAATTTCCTAGTTTTTCTTTTAACTTTTCAAACAATTCCATACCATACGCTTTCAACCACTTGCCATTTACAGCATTTTCAGAACCATATGGAACTGCCCAAAACTCATCAAATCCTCTGAAGTGGTCAATTCTTACTGAATCATACAATTTAAAGGACCATTCAATCCTGTCAATCCACCACATGTATGAAGTTTCTTTTAAATATTCCCAATTGTAAACGGGATTTCCCCAAAGCTGCCCAGTTTTTGAAAACCCGTCAGGAGGAACGCCTGCCACCAAACAAGGAATTTTCTTTTCATCCAACATAAAAAGTTGACTGTTACACCATACATCAACACTGTCTTCTGCTGCATAAATAGGAATGTCCCCAATTATTAACAAGCCCTTTTTATTGGCATATTCTTTCAACTTAAAATATTGCTTGTAAAATATATATTGAAGAAATACCCAAAATCTAATTTCAGTATTTAATTGAATTTTTATTTTTTTTATTGCATTTTCATCTCTGTTAACAATATCATCATCCCACTCATACCATGGAAGCTGTTTATTTTTATATTTTAAAGCCATGAACAATGCGTAATCCAAAACCCATTTATTTTCACTTTCAAATATATTTATTTCATTTTCCAGCATTTCTTTAGAATTAACATACACCTTAAACAGAACATCATACCTGTTATAGAATTGCCTTTCATAATCTACTTGGGTATTTATCATAGACTCTAAAATCTCACAATCTTTTTCATTAATAAGTCCCTCATTAATTATCAGCTCTAAATCAATGTAATAAGGGTTGCCCGCATAAACGGAAAATGGCGAATAAGGAGAATCCCCATAGGAAACTGGCCCCAAGGGCAGTATTTGCCAGTATGTCTGT
>JBGUET010000179.1:0-5321 GCA_041821225.1 Sedimentibacter sp. | reverse complement strand
GTAATACTACCACCTTCTACAATGTCTACCACTCCCCAGCCTTCTGTGCTTTCAAGTTCTTTAATAGTATTTTCTACAGCTTTTAACGCTTTTTCTCCACATACTATAGCTTCATCGATTTCTTTTATGTTAGCTGTCATGCTTTCTTTTCTTTTAATTAGTTTTTTTAGTTCTTCGCTGGTTTCCTTATCTTCAATATGAATAATTTCCAGTTTCTTATTAATCAAATCTTCATAATCCGAATCACAACAATTCAAATTTGTAAGCTTATCAACAATTTTCTTAGATTCTTCTGCAAGATATTCAACATTGTGCCTACATTGGTCATATCGTAACCTTGCTTTTAAAAGCTCTTGCTTTTGTTTTGAAGGACTTTCTACTTTTTCTCCTAATATGGTATAAAATAATGAAGTTATATTTGCCGACTCCAACTTTAAAACATCTTGATTTTCCTTTTCAATATCATTTAGAAGCTTGTTCAAAAGAAGTTTCTCTTTAATCAAGTCTTGCTCTGTTTGTTTTAAAAGTCCTTTCAATCTACACTTTTTCTGTATACATTCTTTCATGTTACTGATTTTTTCATTATATTCACGATGCATATTAGAATCTCCTTTGTTCCTTGCTGTCAAATTATGAAAATAATAAAACAGTATTCTTGAAATCTAAATTTAAATTACAGATTTAATTTTAAACATTTAATCTTTTTAAATCTGTTTCTCAATCTCATAAATTATAGCATAATTTTATATGCTATTCAAACAGTTTTTAGCCTTTGGACCAGGGAATACGTTAGCAATTTAAATAAATTAAATTATTGAAAATATTTTTACCATACTGTATAATAATAAGTGTGATGTTAATATATTAAAGGAGGCAATACAATGACAATTACTAAAGATATGACTATTGGTGAAATCATTAGATCAAACCCTGAATCTGCAGAAATTTTAATGGTTAACGGCATGGGCTGCGTAGGATGTCCTAGTGCTCAAATGGAAACATTGGAAGAAGCGGTAGCTGTTCATGGCATGAATCTTGAACATTTATTAGCTGCATTAAATAAATAGCAGCAATAAACCAAGTATATAATTTTTTGATTTAATACAAAAACCGGCTTACGCCGGTTTTTTATTTGAAAAGCAACAATCAAACAGCTGTTAGAATGTTTGCTTATGAGTATATTATTAACTGATTTATAATATATATAATAAATATTTTAAATATTTATCTAATACTACAGATTTAAGTTTAACTTCAATTTAAAAGTTGTCTTATAACTGGTATTCTGTCAAATAATCTGTACTAATGTATGTTTTTATATTTTTTACTTAAATTTACGAGTCAATGTAATATGTATTAAAAAAAATGAGCAATAGCTTAAGCAGTTGATTAACATTTTTAGTAGCAAAAAACAAACCTCCACTAATATAATTACTCAATTACTTGTCCATTGCTCTAGTTGTTTTTATAGCAATTCTTCTAGTTTATTTCTATTAAACCCTACGACCACATCTTCGTCAATCATTATAACCGGAACACCCATATAACCCAAAGATATCAATTCTTTTTTAGCTGCTGGGTCTGTTGAAACATTTTTTTCTTCGTATTCATATCCTTTTTCTTTTAAGTATTCTTTTGCAGCTGTACAGTTTGAACATGTATTACTTGAATAAATTTTTATTTTACGCATATTCTTCCTCCCCAACGATTAATATATTTATTTAATACTAGTTAATTTTAACATAATTTCTACTAAAACTCCATAAATTTTTAAATTTAATTTACACAAATAAAAGTGACGGGAATAATATACATTATGCATCTCTTAATATAATCAAGAAAGGAATGAAACATATGAAAGAATGTACTATTTTCATAGATGCCCCAGAGCAATTGTTAAAAGGAGCAGGAATTCTTAACACATCTTTTATCCCATCACAAATATATCAACTCAAAATTCAATTAATAAATACCTATGAAAGCGCAAAACTGTGCTCATTTAGCTCCACATTGGGAAACGGCATACGCTATTTGAAAAACATGCATCTTTTAGGCCCAGATATTTCATTGATTGAAAAGACATTTGTTGCAGAACCTAGCACAGAACTTGGAAACAATAATGTTATTATTTTTGCTAACAACTTTATTTTATCTCCTAATTCAAACAATACCCTTATTTTTAATATTGCCCTATGCGATAAAGCCACTGAAAACAGCATTGAAAATTCAGGTGACAAAATACCTCATAAGAGCAAAATCAACTTTTATGGGCACATGATAAATGAAAACCAGGTAAACTCTTGCAGCACATCATCCCTGGCACATGACTACCAGCTAAAGGTAGACTGTGATGATACAAAAATAAAAGCAGGAGACACAACAAAGTTTTATGTACATTGTAATGTAGGCCAATATAACATGGCACGAAGCGTCTATGTAAGAAGCATATTAGATGAAGGTTTAGAATTTATAGCTGATTCATGCAATTTAGAACCACGAAATGTTTACAAATTCAATGGCAAAACAATTTTAAAATGGGATTTAGGAAGCCTTCAACCATCCGAGTCTAAGCGAATAGGGTACATGGTTAAGCTTAGTGACAAATTCAAGGCTGAAACAGGCTCAATATTAAAAAGCAAACTCAATTCAAACTGCGTGAACAACATAGCCTACACTCAATGCCCTTCAAGTTGCCAATACAGCCTAATCGTTGAATAATACATACTTATTGCGTCAGACTTAAAGTTAAATCACACTTTAAGAATGGCGTTTTTATTTACTAAATATGATTCTATAATAATCGTCATCAAGGATTCTTGCTGAATATTTAAATTTGTTTTTTACTTTAGCATCCATTTCTTCCATATATGAATTGTCAACATTAAATCCGTTTCTAGTGGTAATTTCTCCTGTTTCTGAGTTGCAGTATGCTTTGTCTGTAATCCAACTTCTATCAGAAAATATAACCAAGGGCTCTGAGTCTGAAAATATATCTCTTCCCATTAAAAGCCTAGAATCAAATTTTAACCCCATTAGGTTTGAAAGTGTAGGAATTATATCTAAGCTTGAACAGGTTTTGTTTATTTCAACACTTTCCATTCCTTTTGACCAAAGGATAAAAATTCCCTTGTACAACTGAAAGTTTGTTTTGATTTCACAACCAGCTAGCTCGCTAATTTCTTCTTTATTCAATCCATAAGGATAATGGTCAGGACTTATGGCAATAAGTGTATCTTCAGCTATTCCTGCTTCTTCAAGTTTTTCTATTAATTTTTCTACTGCCCTATCAAGCTCAATATTACACGCTAAGTATGCCTTTACACTTTCGGAATATGGTAATTGCTCCACCAATGACTTATTTTTATTTGCAATATAATTTCCAGAAAAATTATATTGTAAATGACCACTTACAGTCATGTAATATGTATGGAAGGGCTGGTTATTAATGTATTCAGGAACAGTTAGCTCCATCATTTCAATATCTGACTCTGGCCATGTGGGGGTAACATCAAGTCCATTCCCCAAGCCTTTATAATTATAACCTAAATTTGGATGGGACTCATTTCTATAATAATAGTCAAAATAATGATCATGATATGCATTCGTATCATATCCAAGATTTTTAAGTTGGTTTCCCATGGCGAAAGGCATGTAATTTTTAGATGACTTGTATAGGCTCCAAATTCCTTCCTTAGGTAGCAATCCTGTGCATGCTACGTATTCTCCGTCTGAAGTGCTTACTCCCCACAAAGGTGTATAAAAGTCTGTAAATTTAAATCCTTCCTCCTGCATTTTATAAAGTGTTGGAGTAAGTTCTTTGCTTACGGCATATGGTGAAAAACTTTCTGCAGTAATCATTATGAGATTTTTCCCTTTGTACATTCCAGTATATTTATTTGTTTTAGAAGGCTCAACGGTACTGAAATATCCGTCCATTTCTTTAAGCTTTTCATTTCCTTCTTGCTTTGCCATTTCATCAAAATTAATATCCATCAAATTGTATTCCGTTATTTCTTCATTTGTTGATATGTCTTTTGATTCAACAATTTCTGTTTCAACAGGTTCTGGTTCACTTGCAAAAGCTTCAGTATTTTTTAATATATTCTGCAAATCAAGCCTTCCAGTAGTTAGCAAACCAAACCTATCAATAGAATCAACAACTAAAAATGTTTCAGTATATAGGTAAGATGAACTTAGAATGCCACTATTAGAAGTAATCACAATGAATACAATTGCTGACTGTATTACAGCTGCTGCAATAACACTGCTTATAATATTTTTTTTGCATTCCTTAATGAATTTTATTTTTTTATAAAAAACAAGTGTTAAAAATAATGGCAACAAAATTAACAATAACATAAAAGCATTATTAACTGCTGCCTTTACTAATACCCCCATAAACTGTGTTGCCTTCCCTGCTCCAACAAAAAAGTACAGGCCAGCAAAAGTTGAAAATATTTTGTAATATATTAACTGCGCTCCGTAAAAAAAAGTTAAGCAAAAAATAATCAATAGAAAAATTAGTCTATTTACTTTTTCAGCAAATCCTGATACAAGCAAATATATTACAATACCAATTGGCAATGAAAACAAACACATGTAAATATATCCCACATTAAAAACAACATCATATACTGACGTTTTCAAAACTGTTTCATAATATATTATTAAAAAAGGAATAAATAACACATTAATAATTTTACTTGCTTTAATTTTCAAAATATATCTTCTTTCCATATTATTTTCACAAAAATTCAAAGTATTTTACTTTATTAACATTCTTTCTCAAATTTTATATTCAACATCATTCAATTCAATAATCTGTGAATAAGAAATAGATAACGCACATCTCTCACAAAACTTATTTTACTGTGTTAGCTATTAGCTCATTGTCTATAAAGCTTTGAATATTCATTGTAATAAGTTTTGACCATCTTGCTTTGTTGTTTTTCACTATGCCAGAAACATGGGGAGTTATATAAACATTTTTCATGTCCCACAATTTATCATTTTCTGGTAACGGTTCTATTTCAACTACATCCAGTCCTGCAAAACTTATTTCATTTTTTTCAAGGGCTTCCATCAAGTCTTCCTGATTAATTATGCTTCCCCTAGCTATATTTATTATTGAAGCTGTTTGTTTCATCAACTTCAAAGTTTCCTTGTTTATCATGTGATGAGTATCATTGTTCAAATCAACTGTCACCACTACATAATCACTATTTGTCATTAAATATTCCAATCCTTTTTTCCCACATAATATTTCATCAAAAAATGGCAAGGTTAAAACAGGACTTCTTTTATAACCTATGACCTTCACA
>JBGUET010000178.1:0-5328 GCA_041821225.1 Sedimentibacter sp. | reverse complement strand
TAACTGTTAGTTTAAGAAAAAAATATTGGAATTATAACCATTCTAATGATATAATTAATGTATACATGATAAACAGATGTTTTTTAATGATTCATATTAATTATTAATGAGGAGTGTCTATGGAAAAAAGAGGAATAGGTAAAATTGCATTATTGATGGCACTTACTGATGGTGATATGAATAGTCTTAAAAAATATTATGCAAGCAAGAACTATGTTGTATTTAAAGGTCAAGCAGGTTCTATGGATGCAAAAAAAATTGTGGCTGCTATAGAAACAGCAGCTTCAAGGGAAGATATTATTAGAGAAAATTATCATGAAGAACACGCCCTTTATCATGCAATTATAGAAGCTCTAAGTGGATACTGCCGGGGGCAGGTGGTGCTTGGAGAAGTATTAAGAAGCGCAGGATTGACATATACAATTGTTAGAGGTACTTTGATTGAAGATGACCCATCAAGTGGAAATTGGATTACGGTAGTGCTTTATGGGCATATTGGTTCTCCAAGAAAAGGGTTTGAACATGAGGCGGTAGGAATGGGAATTCAGCCAATATAACAGAGGGGCAAAGAATATGAATACATCGTATTTAAAAACATTTATTGAAGTTATAAACTTGAAAAATATATCAAAGGCTGCAGAAAAATTATTTATTACACAGCCAGCAGTATCAAAGCAGTTGCAATTACTGGAAAATGACTTTGGGGCAGATTTATTCAAAAAAAGTGGAAGGGAAATAGTTCCAACTGAAGAAGGTAATATGCTTTACAAGTATGCTAAGAATGTGCTTAGTGAAGAAAATAAAATTTATTCTATGCTTAGAAGAGATGATAATAAGATGGTGGGAAATTTGACAGTTTATACAAGCTCAATGCCAGCAGATTATTATATTCATGATTTAATAATAGAATTTAATCAAATGTATCCAGATACCACATTCACAATTAAAAAAATCGATTCTGAAATGGTATTTAGAAATATTGAAGAAGGATTTACAAGTTTTGGTTTTACTGGCACCCCATATAAAAACAAAAAAATTAAAAATATTTGCATTGGGGAAGATGAGGTTGTTGTAGTAGCTTCCGCCAAAAAAAAAGAAGAATTTAATGGGGAATCTATTAAGTTAGATGAAATTTTAAAGCAAAAATTCATTGTAAGAGAAAAAGGATCTGCAACTCTTCAAATATTTGAAAATTTTTTAATAAAAAAGCATGTAAATTTAAGTGATTTAAATGTAATTATTCAAGCAGAAGACAATGACATAATAAAAAAATTTATAGTTAATAACTTGGGATTGGCAGTTCTTCCTAGAAAAGCAGTTGAAAATGAAATTAAGGAAGGAAAGGCTTTTGTTTTAAACATTGAAGGAATGATTCTTAAAAGGAATCTTTACTATGTTTATCAAAATGATAGGTATTTTTCCAAAATTGAAGAGAGATTTAAAGAATTTATGATTGAAAAGCACATATGTTGATAATAATTTAAGGTCTGGCAAACTACCAGACCTTTTTTTTTATTTAACAGTCCATTTCGCCGCATTGATTGAACAGCATTACTAACAATAAGAAGAAGAATAGTAAATTTGTTCCTCCAGCTCCGCCTATATTATTGCCATGGAAACATCCCATAATTGAAACCTCCTTAAGTTGTTGTTTAATTTATTATATGAAAGAAGGTTGGCTAGGTTACTGGAATTTTAAAATTATAAATAATTTAGTCTGCTATTTACCACGTTAAAATCCAGGTTTTGGAAAAATACATCAATATAAAGATTTCGGTTTATTCCATAATCTATCATGTAAGAATGCTCATAAACATCAAGAACTATTAATGGTTCTTGATAAAGCATTACTCCTTCATCGTGAGAGTCTTGCCCATATATGGAATATTCATTGTTGTATTTATCATAACAAAACAAAACCCATCCCCTCATGGACATAGCAATGCATTTGAATTTATCTAGAAAATTATTGTATGTTCCAAAGACATCTTTAATTATGATTTCTATTGGTCCTGAAATTTGCGTATTGTTTCCAGTCAAATTCTCAAAATAAAGTTCGTGGAGTTTTATTGCATCATAGCAGAAAGATTTCGATTTTTGTGATGACCTTATATTGCTGTAATTTTGGTTGCAGTTTGTGTATATGCTGTCACCATTTAAATCATCATTGACTTTGTTCAAACAGTTTATATAGTTTAAATATAGGGCATAATGTTCGCTGAGTTGAATGGGTGAAAAGAATTTCACATTTGTAAAATTGTAATTTTTTGCTTGAATTTTATTCAAAATCATCGCACCTCCATGTTAATATTTAATTATATGTTTGAAAAATCAATATATGATAAGTGAAAATATTCCTTTACCCTTGGAATATTAATTGTTATAATTATAATAATAATTAAACGTTAAACAATTTAATTAAGACACACAAAGGAGATTTCATGGAAAGTAAAATTATGATTTTAGATGGCAACAGTTTGCTTTTTAGAGCATTCTATGCTATGCCGCCTCTTAAAACTAAAAAGGGTCAATATACAAATGCTGTATATGGATTTTTAAGCATGTTGTATAAACTTTTAGATACATATTCTCCTGAGTACATATGTGTTGCGTTTGATCCTAAGAAACCTACTTTTAGGCATGAGCAATACAAGGATTATAAAGCAAAGAGAGCAAAAGCTCCAGATGAATTAGTTGAACAATTTCAGCTTATTAGAGATGTTCTTGAAATACATAATATTAAATCTATTGAAATAGAAGGATTTGAAGCTGATGATGTAGCTGGTACTTTTGCTCATGCAGCAGAACAACAGGGTTCAACTGTATACCTTGTAACGAGTGACAAGGATTATCTGCAGCTTATTGATGAAAACATTAAAGTTATACTGACAAAAAAAGGAGTTACAAATACACTGGAAATGAATATGCAAACAATGTGGGAAGAATATGGAATAAGCCCTGCTCAATTTGTGGATTTAAAAGCATTAATGGGAGACACTTCAGATAATATACCTGGGGTGGGTGGAGTTGGTGAAAAAACAGCATTAAAGCTCATTAAGGATTATGGTAGTTTGGATAACATATACAATAATATTGATGACATAAAAGGGAAATTAAAGGAAAAACTTGAAACGGATAGAATGCAGGCTTATATGAGTCAAAGTTTAAGCCGCATTGTAATAGACATTCCTTATGATTTCAACATTCTAGATTATAGAGTTCAAAAGCCAGATGATAAAAAGCTGTATGTTTTATATGATGAACTTGAATTTAGAGCATTTAAAAAGAAAATTGTTGAACAGCAAAGCGAATCGCAAATGTCTATGTTTGATGAACAAAAGGAAAGTTCATTAAATGAGAAAAATGAAGAAAGTCAAGAAAAAGTTGTAATAAATAAGAGTGATGTTGTTTATGTTCAGGATGAAAGGGATATTGATGAAATAATAAAGAATGTGAAAAAAGGAAAAAAGGCAGCTTTAAAATTTCTATTTGATGGTGATAGGGCTTTGTACAGCGAAGCTGTAGCTTTGGGAATTTCTGATTATAAAAATATTTATTATATAGATTTTGAAAAATTAGATGAAGATAATGCACTGAGAAAATTAAAAGAAATATTTGAAAACAAAGATATTTTAATATCTGGACACAACATAAAAAACGAAATAATTTACTTAATGAAAAAAAACATTGAACTTAATGGAATTTCCTATGATTCTGAAATAGGGAAATATTTATTGAATCCTTCGGATAGTTCATATTCTATTGATAAAATCGCTTATGAATATTTAAATGAAGAAATTCCTTCTGAAGATGATATTATGGGAACAGGCAAAAAAAAGATTTCATTTAAAGAATTGGATATGAAAAATAAAAAAACATATTTATTCAATTATATAAATACTGTAATACAAACAGAAAAACAAATTATTTCTCAGATCAATGAATTTGAAATGACTGATTTATATAGAAATATAGAAATTCCTCTCATTGAAGTGCTAGCATACATGGAATTTATAGGGTTTAAAGTTGATTTTAACATGCTGGATAATTTAGGAATCCATTTTCAGGAAAAAATAACTGAATTTGAAAAAACAATATATGAACTTGCAGGTGAAGAATTTAATATTAATTCTCCCAAGCAGCTTTCTGTGATATTGTTTGAAAAGTTAGGGCTTCCAGTAATAAAGAAAACTAAAACAGGATTATCAACTGATGCTGAAGTTTTAGAAAAACTTAAATCAGAGCATAAAATAGTGGATGTAGTAGTGGAGTACAGGCAAATGGTTAAGCTGAATTCTACGTATGTTGAAGGATTGAAAAATGTCACTGACAAACAAACAGGCAGGGTTCATTCTGTTTTTAATCAAACTATTGCTGCTACTGGTAGAATATCAAGCACTGAGCCGAATTTACAAAATATTCCCACCCGCACCGATGAAGGAAGGGAACTTAGAAAAGCATTTGTTGCAGAAGAAGGTTATGTGCTTTGTGACGCTGATTATTCTCAAATTGAACTTCGTGTTTTAGCACATCTAGCAGATGAACATAACTTAATAGATGCATTTCTTAATCATGAAGACATACATACGAAGACAGCATCACAAGTTTTCCACGTTAATATGGAAGATGTTACTCAAACAATGAGAAGCAGAGCTAAGGCAGTTAATTTTGGAATAGTTTATGGCATAAGCGACTATGGGTTAAGCAGGGATTTAGGAATTCCTAGAAAAGAATCTAAACAATACATAGAAAATTACCTTTCATATTACAACAATATTGACAAGTACATGAAGGATATTGTGGAGCAGGGTAAAAAAGATGGATATGTAACCACATATTTTGGACGCAGAAGATATATCCCCGAATTAGCATCAAGAAATTTCAACATACGTTCCTTTGGAGAAAGGATTGCCTTAAATACACCTGTTCAAGGTACTGCTGCTGATATAATTAAAGCTGCCATGGTTGGAGTGTACAAAAGACTTAAAAAGAATAAAATGAAATCTAGACTTGTATTGCAAGTCCACGATGAGCTGATTATTGAATCCTTAAATAGCGAATTAGATGAAGTCAAAATAATAATTAAGGAAGAAATGGAAAATGTGGTGACTGATTTTAAAGTTCGTTTGGAATCGGATGTAAATGTGGGTGGTACCTGGTATGAAGCAAAATAAAAAAAAGGTTATCGTTATAACTGGAAGCATTGGAACTGGAAAGTCAACTGCAGTAAATATAATTAAGAAAATGGGGTTTCAAGTTTTTGACTCAGATAAAATAGTCCACGAAGGCTACAATATAGGTGATGAGCTTTACCGAAAAGTGGTCGAC
>JBGUET010000177.1:0-5376 GCA_041821225.1 Sedimentibacter sp. | reverse complement strand
TCTCCTATGAATCAATTGGGCAATTTTGTATATTACAGAACATATTCAAGGTGGTTGCCTGAAGAAAGAAGAAGGGAATACTGGTGGGAAACGGTTAGAAGGGCAGTTGAATACAACTGTAGCTTGGTTCCTACTAAAAAAGAAGAAGCGGAAAGATTATATGACAATATTTTTAATTTGAAACAGTTCTTATCAGGACGAACATTCTGGGTTGGAGGAACGCCTGTATCATACAATTATCCTATGGCAAATTTCAACTGTGCATTTGAAATAATAAATGATTTCCATGCTTTCAGAGATTTGTTTTATCTTTTAATGATAGGTTCTGGTGTAGGGGTAAGAATATTAAAGAAAGATGTTGAAGAGCTTCCAAAGGTTAGATCTAACTATAAAATTATGCATGAAGATTATTCACCTACTGAAAAAGCAAAACGAGAAGATAATTCAGGTGTAGAATTCAGCCAAAACAATTCAGTAAAAATTACGGTTGGAGATAGTAAGGAAGGCTGGGTTCAAGCTCTAGATCATTTCTTGAATTTTATAACCAACAGTGAATACAGAAATGTCAATACTATTATTATAAATTACAACAATGTAAGGCCAAAGGGAGAAGTTCTAAAAACATTTGGAGGAACTGCAAGCGGCCATTCTAGCATGAAGAACATGTTTACAAAAATAGATGCTGTAATTAAAAAACGCGGTACAATTGACGGCAAAGAGCGCTTTAAATTAAAACCTATTGATTGTCTTGATATTGCCAATATAATAGGAGAAAATGTTGTTGTAGGCGGGGTTAGAAGAACAGCAGAAATAATGCTCATTGACTATGATGATACTGAATGTATGGAAGCAAAAAATAAATTGTACAAACAAATTGATGGACAATGGATTGTTGACAAGGATATAATTCATCGTTCTATGAGCAATAATTCCATATACTACAGGAAAAAACCAACTCGTGAGCAATTGAAATGGCAAATTGAACAAATGCGCTACTCGGGTGAACCTGGATGGGTAAATGAAGAAGCAGGAAACAAAAGAAGAGAAAATATGAATGGAGTAAATCCGTGTGGTGAAATTCTCCTTGACAATAAAGGATTATGTAATTTAACAACTGTAAATGTATATGCTTTTGTAGATGAAAATGGCATACTGGATGAAAAAGGATTAATAAAAGCTCAGCGGCTTTCAGCTAGGGCAGCATACAGAATGACATGCGTTGAACTTGAATTGTCACAGTGGGATAGAGTTCAGCAAAGAGATAAGCTTACAGGATGCTCTTTAACAGGGTGGCAAGATATGGCCAATGCTGCAAATCTTAGCAAAGAACAGCAAGCAGAACTTTTGAGAAAACTTAGAGATGCGGCAAAAGATGAAGCTGAACGTTATGCAGGGGAAATTGGGGAAGGTGCTCCTATTCTTGTTACAACAATAAAACCAGAAGGAACATTATCACAACTCCCTGGAGTGTCAAGTGGAGTACATTATTCTCATTCGCCATACTTTTTAAGAAGGGTAAGAATCAACAGCCACGACCCATTAGTAAAAGTTTGTGAGGAACTTGGATATACCATCTACCCTGAAGTTGGCCAGGAGTTAAAAACATGTACTACAAAAGTTATTGAATTCCCTGAAAAGGCGCCTATAGGTAAGACAAAATATGATGTTAACGCCATAGAACAACTTGAAAATTACAAAATGTTTATGGAAAATTATGTTGATCATAACTGCTCTATTACTGTCCATGTAAGAAGTAATGAGTGGGATCAAGTTGAACAATGGGTATGGGAAAACTGGGATGATGTTGTTGCTCTTTCATTCTTGTCATTAGATGACAGTTTCTACCAACTTATGCCGTATGAATCAATAACTGAAGAAGAATATAATGTGCATTTAAAAGAAATGAAACCATTTATTCCTTCCTTGTTGGGCAAGTATGAAGTTCAAGAAGAAGTTTTAGATATTGGCAATGATGGTTGTGATTCTGGAATATGCCCAATTCGATAAAAATACATTAAGCTGCTTTTATAGCAGCTTTTTTTGTTTTAAAACTGCGGACTTTTCTGTATAAATACATTTGGAACAAGCACATAAAATGATTTTTATACAAATTATCTCATAAATTTATAAATTTATGTTGCTTGTTTTGAAAAAGATGATATAATAATTTTTAATCAATTTAAAATAAATTGAACGATGTTGTACTTCCATATCTAAAGAGTTTTATCTAAAATCTGTTTTTGAAATCATATGAACCCAATCATCAATTTTTGTAATAAATACGTTTATTAAAAAGAATTGTCTTTTCTTATTAAATATAAGAGAAGACAATTTATTAATAATATAAGATTATGAAATAATTGGATATTTAAAAAATATGTTTAATGCAATTGGTGATTCATATAATTCTAGGGATTTTTAGCAGCTATTAAAATATTGAGTGCAGCAATCACAAAAACAGGAGGTAATAAGTATGAATGGATTATTAGCAATATTAATTATTTTTGCTGCATATGCAGTAGGCGATTATGTATCTTACAAAACAAAGGCTACATTTTCAATGCTTTTTACAACAGCAGTAGTTTTTCTTGTAGCATTCTGGATGGGGCTACCAGCAACAATTTTTAATGATTCTGGACTTTATACAATTGGTATTTTAACAATGACACTTTTGTTAACAAATATGGGAACGTTAATCAGCTTAAAAGAATTTGCCCAGCAGTGGAAAACAGTCTTAATAGCTTTAGCAGCAGTTGCTGGTATTGGTATATTTGTATATGTAATCGGTAGTTCTATATTTGGTAAACAAATGGCGGCAGCAGCAGCTCCACCAATTTCAGGAGGAGTTGTTGCAGCTTTAATAGTAAGTGCTGCTGCAAAAGCAAAAGCACTTGACACCGTAGCTGTTTTTGCTACTTTACTTCTTGTAACACAAACATTCTTCGGAACTCCAGTTGCATCTTATTGTTTGAAAAAAGAAGCAAGATTAGTGTTGGATGCTAGAAGCAAAGATCAAACTTCAGAAAACGAAGTAAAAGAAACAGTTGTTGAAGAGCCTAAGAAGAAACTTTTTCCTCAAGTGAAAAAAGAACTTCAAACGAGTTCAATATTGTTGGTAAAAGTAACATTAGTTGCATTTTTAGCTACAAAAGTGGCAGCTTTGACTAATGGTGCGGTAAATGCACTTATTGTATGCTTAATATTCGGTGTAATTGCAAGAGAAATAGGTTTCCTTGAAAAAGACTCTATGACTATGGCAAATTCACAAGGATTTGTATTGATAGCTTTATTAACAGTTGTCTTTAATAATTTATCAACAGCTACTCCAGCAATGCTTGTATCACTAATTGGACCAATAATTGGTTGCTTAATTCTTGGAGTGCTTGGATTTAGCATTTTTTCAGCAATTGTTGGAAAGCTACTAGGAGTAGACAAATATATGTCCATAGCAATAGGTGCTTCAGCATTGTTTGGCTTCCCTGGAACATTTATTATTCCAAATGAAGTAGCTACTGTAGTTGCTAAAAATGAAGAAGAGAAAAAAATTATTTTGGAAGCAATATTGCCAAAAATGCTTATTTCTGGATTTGTTACAGTTTCAGTAGCATCTGTAGTTCTTGCAGGAATTATGGCTAAATTAATATAAGCAGCTAGTGAAAAAAAAGATACTTGCTATTCTAATCATCATTCAAAGTTCAATATTGATGAGGATATGTTAGAACATGGAGTAGCACTTCACGCTCAATATGCAGTAGATTTTTTAAATGAATAATTAATATTTAATGTAAAAAGCAATAATCGTTATTTGATTATTGCTTTTATTTTCTAATGGGCATTTATTTTGTCATTAATTCAAGTACTACTTTTGCTGCATTTTCAAAATCATTTATATTAAGTTGTTCATCTACAGTATGGACTAGTTCCATTCCACATCCTATGACAATGGTTTTTACTCCATTTTTGTTATATACATTTGCGTCACTTCCTCCTCCAGAAGGAATTTTCATTACTTCCAGGCCGAGTTTTGTACATATGTCAGCAATTGTGTTTACATACTCATCATTGTAGTCAAATGCATAAGATTGATAACATTCTTCTAAGGTGTATTCAAGTTGAGAACCATATTTATCACAGGCTTTTTTCAAGCAGTCTATCATGTGATTGGTTTGTGCTTCTAGTTTATCATTGCAGCGGCTTCTTGCTTCAGCTTCAAATTCAACTAAAGGGGACACTATATTTGTAGGCCCTTCTGCTTTAAATGTTCCTATGTTTGCTGTAGTTTCGTTGTCCACTCGCAGGAGTTTCATGTTTGAAACTGCTTCTGCTGCTACCATTATGGCACTAATGCCTGCTTCGGGACAACCTCCTGCATGGGATGCCTTTCCTATTACTTTAGCGTGTATTCTATTTTGGCCAGGTGCTTCTATAACTATGTTGCCAGGGCTTCCACCACTGTCAAGAACAACGCCTTTCTTGGCAGTTAATTTTGAAAATTCAATTTGTTTTGCTCCGTTTACACCACCTTCTTCACCAATTGAAAATACAATTTCAATTGGTCTGTGAGGCAGATTGTTTTCCTTTATTGTTCTAATAGCTTCTAAAATAGAAACAACTCCTGCTTTATCATCTGCTCCTAATATTGTATTTCCCTTGCTTTTTACATAATTTCCATCTACGTAAGGAACAATACCAATTCCAGGAGTTACAGTATCCATGTGTGCACTAAACAGCATAGCATCTTGATTGTTTGTTCCTGGTAAAAAGCAATAAATGTTGTCCATGTTTGAATTGAGCTTTTTTCCTGCTTGGTCAGTAAAGGTTTTTAACCCTAAGCTTTCTAAATCTTTAATAATCCTTTCACCCATAGCTTTTTCGTTTTTTGTTTCGCTATCGATTTGTACATAATCCATAAAAGTACTTAACAGTCGTTGTTTGTTTATCATGATTTTCTCCTTGAGTTTTCTTTATTATACAATATTTTTTATTAAACAAAAATAGTTTTTAATTATTATAGCTATTTTGGTATAAATTAATGACAAATAATATAAACGAAAATTAAATAAAAATTAATTTGAATATTATGTTAATTTTAAGGCAAACGTGGTATAATATAAGTATTAATTTATTGGAGAAAAAATGTTTAATATACAAGAAGAGTTAAAAAAGGTACCTGATGACCCAGGTGTGTACCATATGAAAAATAAATTTGGGGAAATAATTTATGTAGGCAAGGCTAAAAATTTAAAAAGAAGGGTTAGACAATATTTCCAGTCTAACAATCATACACCTAAAATTCAGGCAATGATAAAAAACATTTCTGAGTTTGAATATATTATTACAGATAACGAAGTGGAAGCCTTAATACTTGAAGCAAAC
>JBGUET010000176.1:0-5392 GCA_041821225.1 Sedimentibacter sp. | reverse complement strand
ATCCATTGATATTGCTTCATCTTTTGTTCTGCTTAAATTAATTATTTTATTTTTAAGCTCATTTGCTAATTCTTTTTCAGTTTTATTCCCAAGCTGTCTCACACTCACCGTATTACAAAATGCCGTTTTGTTAATATTAAAAAAATATTCACCTGGTATTGAAATCCCTTCCTCTACCATTTCTGGTTCACTTTTGTCCCTTGAATTTTTTTTAATAACTTGCATTGTTTGTAAAGCGAAATCCTTAGAAACATGATGATTCTCTCCGCTTTTTCCACTTGCATCCAAAGACCCCTTGTACAAAATACTGTTCCATGGTTTGTACTTAAGGTATTTAGCTTCTCCTTTTTCATCTACATCAAACCCGTACAACATAGCTTCAATAAAATTATGAACAGTACTTTTCCCTGCTTCGTTTTCACCATATACAATATTAAATCCGTTTCCAAAATAAATTTTTTTATATATAAATTTTCCAAAAGCTCTCAAGTGCAATTTATTTATGTACATTCTATTTTACCACCTTTTCTCTTCTGAGAACTTCAAGCCCTAATTTAAATGCTTGTTGCTCCAGTTTGCCTTGATGATTTTCAAATTGAAGCTTATAGCTTTCAATAATATTAAATTCATTCGCCTCGTAGCTTTTATCTTCATCATTTTTATAGGAATAATTTTCTTCAAATTCTATGTAGTAAAAAAATTGCTTTGCTTCATTTTCTACTTCTTCCATTGATATATCGGTGTTAACGGTTCCTTCCAAATTAACTTTTACATAATTTTTTGTATTTGAAAATGTGTCACCTGAAAATTTAATTAAATCGAGCACCTTATTAAAACTGTATGATACATCTAAATTAATAGTGCGAGTTGTGAATTTTCTCTTTGCTATAGGCACAAAAGCAAAATCTGCATTTCCTTTTTCCAATATACCTTTCACAATTCCATGTTCGCCTGTTTCATAAAAACTTAGAGGCTCAGGAGTGCCACAATATACTGCATTGTTTCTGATTTTTTCGAAATTATGTCTTCCTCCTAGGGCGCAGTAATCAAATTTATTTTTAATTAAATCCAAATTTATAGGCAGCCTATTTGATTCTTTTTCAAGTTCACAGTTTAAAAGCAAAACATTTATTTTTTTTTCGTCTACAGATATATCATAAATAAGTTGTGAATTTCTATTATCAACATCATTATCCCAACTTAAGGAATATATGCACAAATTATCATTAGGAAAATTCATTTTTTCCACTAAATCAGTACTTTTTATGAAATGAACATTCTGTGGCCACTGTACATATTCATACAAACTATTAATATTGTAAGGGTCACTACTTCCGCAAGCAATTACAATCTCAGTTTCTTCAATAGATTTAAATTTTCGAGACATCTTTCTAAGGCTTTTGAAATTTATATATTCTCCTTCAGTCAAATCTCCGGCAATAAATAAATATTGAATGTTTTCGATTTTCGTGACTTTAATTATTTCATCAAAAGCATCCCAAATCTCTTGTCTTCTTTTTTCTCTTTCTTTCAAGCTGAAATGTTTTATATCAAATTTTTTGCCCAAATGCATATCTGACGTGTGTATAAATTTAAGTTTCATTGGCTACCCTCTATTCAATTTCGAGTTTTATTATAATCGCCTTATTTACAATATTGTAACATAAAATTTTTTTATCTTCAATAATAGGTTGCAAAAATACAGTACATAAGTTATTCGTTTAAATTTTAAAATTCGAATATTAATCAGCTAATGCCTGCAATCTCTTTAAATCTTTGATTTTAACTGTTGAGCGGTATATTTCTATTATACCATCCTTCTGCATATTTGAAAGTTCCCTAGACAGAGACGGCCTAGTAACATTTAAAAATTCTGACAATTGTTGTCTATTCATTGGCATGTTAAATATAAATGCATTTGTTTTCTTTTGAAGTGTCAGCAAATAAACAGCAATTCTTCCTCTTAATGTTTCTGCATTTAAAATACTCATTTTATTGTTCAACATAATAATTTTGTCCGACAGAATTGTAAGCATGTTATTAATTAATTGCTTGTGAAAATCACATAATTCAGAGCACATATTTATAAATATGCTGTATGGTATCATGAGAATTTTGCTGTCTCCTGAACTAACCAAGTCATAGGGTGACTTTTTAACAGAACAAAAAATCAAAGCTTCCCCAAATAAATCATTTTGTTCTAAAGTTGTAACAATTACCCTTGTACCACTGTATTTTTGGGATACTAAATTCAATTTACCTTCTATAACAATACCAACTTCTACAATAGTATCATCCTTTTCAAAAATAGCTTGGTTTTCATGATAGCTTTCTACAACAGAATTGCTGCATTTGAGAATCTTTTGTATATCATTTTCGTTTATACTTTCAAATAATTGATTTTCTTTAATTACTCTAATTGTTTCATTCATAAGTCCCTCTTATTTCAGTAACATTTGTTACGTATTTTACATTCTTATTTTAGTATAGTACAGTTAATAAGTAAAGAAATTTTTAGGAGTAACTATGAAAAGAAAAATAATTAAAATACATGAAAAAAAATGCAATGGGTGTGGTCTATGTGTAAATGACTGCCATGAAGGAGCATTAGAATTAATAAATGGAAGGCAGTCTTGATTTCCGATTCATATTGTGATGGATTAGGAGATTGTCTTCCTCAATGTCCTGTAGATGCAATTGAAATTATCGAAAGGGATGCAAACGAATTTAATAAAGAACTAGTTGAAAAGCGCATGGAAGAAAGAAAAACTCATAAAGAACCCCTTGCTTGTAGATTTCTTGGAATTACCATGTAATATCATCCCAAGGAACACTACTAAAAATTAATATTCTACGTCTTTTAAAAACAGCGCTCTTGCAGGTGCCATTGGGCCTGCATCTGCTCTTTTTTTTGCATTTAATATGTTTTCCACATCGCTCAAACTTAACTTTCCTTTGCCAGCCTCAATTAAAGTACCCAATATTATTCTTACCATGTTCCACAGAAATCCATTTCCATTAACTTCTATTTCTATTATGCCATCTTTTTCACCTATATTAATACTATTAATTGTTCTTACTGTTGATTTTGTCTTAGATTTTAAAGTGGTGAAGCTTTGAAAGTCATGAGTACCTATTAACAGTTCAGAACACTGTTTCATTCTTTCTAAATCTAATTTTTCACTTATATTATTAATATATTTTCTATCAAAAATATTTTTTATTGCACTATTATTGATTCTGTACAAATATGTTTTTGATAATATATTGTACCTTGAATGAAATCTTTCGCTTGAATTTTTTATGGATTTTACTCCAATATCATCAGGCAAATTAACATACAGATACTTATCCATGTCTTCAGGAGTCATATTTGAATTGGTATGAAAGTTTGCTGTATAGTTTAATGCATGTACTCCAGTATCTGTTCTTCCACATCCTATCAACTGAATTTCTTCTCCGGTCATAGCACTTAATATGTTTTCTAGTTTGCCCTGCAAAGTATAGATATCCTCAGTTTGTTTTTGCCATCCTTTATACCGTGTACCATCATACTGTATAATCATTTTAATATTTCTCATTTTTTTCTCCGATCTTTATTATGAGATTATTATACATTATATTACAGAAATTACAATGTTAGATTCTGTAATGTTACTTAATATAAATATCAACATTAAATATATCCCTAGGTATTATTTTTTAACTTAATCATTCAATTCATGAAACAATAAAAAAGGAACGAATTCGTTCCTTTTTATTGTTTCATAATATTATGCTACTATTTCTGCTAACACTTGTGTTAGATTACTTTTTAAAGCTTTTAATTCTCCTATTAATTCTTTTGGTATTGAATCCCCAATTTTGCCATAGAATTCTTTGATGTTTTCAACATCTTCAAGCCAAGCTCTCTCTTCAATTCCAAACAAATCATTCAAAGTATCTTTTGAAATGTCAAGACCCTCAATATTAATATCTTCTATTTTAGGAATGCTTCCTATTGCTACTTCTTCAGCTTTTACTTCATCTTCACACCTTTTTATTATCCACTCTAAAATTCTGAAATTGTCCCCATAACCAGGCCATATAAACTCGTCATTATTGTTCGTTCTAAACCAGTTTACATGGAATATTTTTGGTGGATTGCTCATTTTTTTACCCATTTCCAACCAGTGAGCAAAATAGTCTCCCATATTATATCCGCAGAACGGTAGCATTGCCATAGGGTCTCTTCTTACAACTCCAACTTTTCCAGTAGCTGCAGCTGTAGTTTCTGAAGCAAGTGTTGAACCTACAAATACACCATGCTGCCAATTTCTCGATTCATATACTAACGGTGCAGTTTTAGCCCGTCTTCCTCCAAATATTATTGCTGTTAGAGGTACTCCTTCAGAAGATTCCCACTGACTTGAAATACAAGGACAATTTATAGCAGGTGCAGTAAACCTAGAATTTGGATGTGCTCCCTTTTCTTTAGAAATTTTTCCATTCCAAGGGTTACCCTTCCAATCAAGTCCTCTTTCAGGAGGATTTTTATCAAGTTTTTCCCACCAAACTGTATCATCATCTAAATTATATGCTACGTTTGTAAAAATTGCATTTTTCTTTGTAGCCATTAACGCATTATAATTTGATTTTTCATTTGTTCCAGGTGCAACTCCAAAAAAACCAGCTTCTGGATTTATTGCCCACAGCCTTCCATCCTTTTTTATTCTAAGCCACGCTATATCATCGCCTACGGTCCACACTTTGTATCCCTTTTTCTTATATATTTCAGGAGGTATTAGCATTGCAAGGTTAGTTTTGCCGCACGCAGATGGAAATGCAGCTGCTACATATTTTACCTCACCCTTTGGATTTTCAATTCCAAGAATAAGCATATGTTCTGCCATCCATCCTTCTTTCCATCCTTGATAGGAAGCTATTCTAAGAGCAAAACATTTCTTCCCTAAAAGCACATTGCCTCCATAGGCAGAATTGCATGACCATATTGTATTATCTTCTGGAAAATGAAATATATATCTTTTTTCAATATCCAAGTCACACTTACCATGTACACCCCTAACGAAGTCATTAGAATCGCCTAGGGCATCCAATACCTTTTGTCCTGTTCTTGTCATAATACTCATACTTAATACTACATATATTGAATCGGTTATTTCAAATCCAATTTTTGAAAACTCAGACCCAACAGGACCCATAGAGTATGGTATAATATACATTGTTCTTCCGACCATTGAATTATTAAAGATTTTCCTACCAAGCTTATAAGCATCTTCAGGCATTTTCCAGTTATTAGTAGCACCTGCATTCACTTTATTTGTTGTACAAATAAAAGTTTTGTCTTCCATACGAGCTACATCATCGCTTTTGGAACGATGATATACACATC
>JBGUET010000175.1:0-5470 GCA_041821225.1 Sedimentibacter sp. | reverse complement strand
CAGATATGAAAGAAATTTTTATTATAATAAATAAGGAGCGTATATGTATACTATAAAACTAGCTCTTAACATACTATTAAGAATCATGAATTCTTTAATACTAGTTAGAGTATTACTATCATTTTTCCCAACCCTACAATCTTCAAAGATTTCTGACTTTATCTATCAAATGACTGAGCCAATATTGGCACCATGCAGGGCAATTTTAGATAAACTTGGATTAGGCATGGGAATGATGGATTTTTCACCTATATTAGCATTTTTACTATTAAATCTTTTGCAAAACATGATACTTGCAATATAGTGTGAATATATGAAATTTTTAGAAAAATATTATGATTTTATTAAAGATGAAGAAACAAAAAAATCAGTTAGAAAAATAGCTGATAAAGCTTTGTATGTAAATAAGAACTATACTTCTGTAGTAACGGAGTTTACAAATCCTTACATAGCAGAGTTAAGCATACCAATTATTGAAAATTACCAAGTAAAATTTGAACTTTTCCCCTCATTTGAACAAGGTGAGAGGAAAGTTTTCATTTTATACCCAGAATACCTTGAGAACATAAACAAGGATGAATATATAATCGGAATTCGAATTTTAAACAAATCAAAATTCAAGAAGCTTAGTCACAAAGATTATTTGGGTTCTATTATGTCTTTAGGAATTGATAGAAATAAAACTGGAGATATTTACGTATATGATGACTACGCAGATATAGTTGTACACAATGATATTTCAGATTATTTAATTTACAATTTAGAAAATATAGGACATAATAAAATTGAAATTAATAAAATGAAAATTGACCAAGTGCATTTTAAAGAGCAAGAACACATTGTTTTAAACATAAACAGCTCTTCAATGCGTATTGATAACATAGTTAAACACATTACAAATAAGTCAAGGGAAACAGCTCAAGATATTATAAGAGCTGGAAATGTTAAAGTGAATTATCAGGTAGAAGAAAGAACAGCAGCTGAAATAAAAGAATTTGATATGATTTCAATAAGTAAATTTGGCCGCTTTAAAATATCTAAATTATCTGGAATTACTAAGAGTGGAAAAAATAAAATTGAAATTAAGCACTATATTTAAAGAGAGGTATATATGAATATTTTAATCGGAGTAATTTTCATGTTTTCCGTTGCATCAGACCAATTAACTAAAATATGGGCTGCTAACACTTTGAAAAATGGAGAATCTATTAAATTAATAGGTAATTTTTTAAGATTTACTTATGCAGAAAATAAAGGGGCGGCTTTTAGTATACTACAAAATCAGTTATGGTTTTTCATTATTATTTCCATAGTGATGCTTGGGGTACTAGCTTACATTTATTTTAAAACAAAGAATATAACGAACATATCTAGGCTGTCCATAGCTATGATTGCTGGTGGTGCTGTTGGTAACCTTATTGACAGGGTGAGACTTGGATATGTGGTTGATTTTATAGATGTGAGATTTGGTCGTTTTTATGACTTTCCAATTTTCAATATTGCTGACAGTTTTGTTGTGTGCGGTACAATATTAATGATTTTAATAATACTTTTTAATAAGTTTGAAAAGAGCGAATTAAATGAATGACACTATTGATGACAATGAATTACAAGAAGAAAATGAAGAATTTGAAGAATCTCAAGAAAATGAAATTACAATTGTTGCAGATTTAGAAAATGAACGTATAGATACTTATGTTTCAGGCCACTTACAGGATTTGTCAAGAAATTCAGTACAAAAGCTTATTCTGGATAAAAACATAACAGTTAATGGTAAAATTATTAAGGCAAATTATAAAACTAAGAAAAATGATATAATTCAAATAATGATACCTGAACCTAAGATGTTGGATTTAAAGGCTGAAAACATTCAAATTGAAATAGTATATGAGGATGATGACTTAGCAGTTATTAATAAGCCTCAAGGAATGGTAGTTCATCCAGCTCCTGGACATTACTCTGGAACGTTAGTTAATGGTCTCATGTTTCATCTTACCAATCTGTCTTCAATAAATGGAGTAACTCGCCCTGGGATTGTTCATCGCCTGGATAAAAACACTTCAGGTCTAATGTTGGTTGCAAAAAACAACAAATCTCATAATTTTTTGGCCGCATGTTTGAAAGAGCATTCTATTGACAGAATTTATTATGCATTGGTAGAAGGTAATGTGAAGGATGATTTTGGAACTGTGGACGAACCTCTTGGCAGAAGTGAAAAAGACAGAAAGAAGCGTACGGTAACAACTAAAAACAGCAAAAATGCAGTTACAAATTTTTGGGTCATTAGCAGATATGGAAATTACACACTTTTAAAATTAAAGCTTGAAACAGGAAGAACTCATCAAATTAGGGTACATATGAAATATATTGGACACCCTGTAGTAGGGGATGATGTTTATGGAATAAAATCAAATAAATTTGGATTACAAGGACAGTTGCTTTACTCTAAAACTGTTGGTTTTATACATCCTACAAGAAAAGAATATATGGAATTTGATTCAGAACTTCCAGATTATTTCAAAAAAGTATTAAGAATAATTGAGGTAAAAAAACAGTAATAATTTTTATAGAAAGGTAAAACCATGATAACTAAAGCATTGATAATGGACGAAAAAGCGGTTGAAAGAGCTATTTTTAGAATTGCACATGAAATTATAGAAAAAAACAAGGGCGTTGAAAATATAGTGCTTGTGGGAATTAAAACAAGAGGATTACCTTTGGCTGTTAGATTTTCTAAAAAAATTGAGGAAATAGAAGGGTCTCAAGTTCCTGTTTTTCCTTTGGACATAACCTATTACAGAGATGATTACGAAAAAGATTTTATTGCACCAATTTCAGTAGAAAGTTTTGATTTTGATATTAAAAATAAAACTGTAATATTAGTTGATGATGTATTGTATACTGGTAGGACTGTGAGGGCAGCTTTAGATGCAATTGTAGACAGAGGAAGACCTAAAAATGTGGAGCTTGCAGTTCTAATTGACAGAGGCCACCGTGAACTTCCTATTCGTGCTGACTTTATTGGCAAAAATGTTCCAACATCAAGAAATGAAAGAATAAGTGTATTGTTGGAAGAAACAGATGGTGTGAACCAAGTTATTATAAGTGAATGAGTTGAAAAAAACAAGGACGAAATGTCCTTGTTTTTTTCAACAAAAAGTTTAATAATTAATAGTGTACATAAAACATAAAGTATTAAAGAAAGTTATTTTAGATTTTTAGTTTAAGTTCTGAAATATTTGGCTCAACTACCATTGAATAATTTGTATCGTAAATTACAAAGCCAGGTTTAGAATTTGGCGGTTTTTTGATGTTTGATTTTTTTGTGTAGTCTACTTCTACTTGACCTGAATTTTTACCCTTGCTATAATATGCAGCAAGTTTTGCTGCTTCCACATATTCTTCATCTGATAACTCATCACCATTTGTTTTTATTATTACATGAGAACCAGGAATATTTTTTACATGAAACCAAAAATCATCTTTTCGTCCTAATTTGAATGTTATCATATCATTTTGAAGGTTATTTTTTCCAACAATTATTTCATGTCCCTTTGAAGAAATGTAAGTTAATAATTCTGGTTTGTATTCTTTTGCTTTTTTCGTTTTAGATTTTCTTTTCATGATACCTTCAGTAATGAGTTCATGGTATATGTCATCTAAATCATCGATTGTTTGACAAGATTCTATGGAATACAAAATATTCTCTAGATATTTAATTTCATTTAATGATGAATCAATAAACTTCTTAAGTTCTTCTTCAGCATTTTTTAACTTGCCATATCTTTTAAAATATTTTTGGCTGTTTTGCTTTAAATTAAGTTTTGGGTCTAAGGGTATTGTTATAAATTCTTGTTGAGGCTCATAGTAATTTAATACGGTTAATTTGTTGTTTTCAGGAATTGCATATAAATTTGAAAGAATTAATTCTCCGTAAATTTTATATTTATCCCTATTCTCTGCGTTTAACAATTCATTCCGCTGCTTTTCAACCTTTTTTTTGTCCCTGTCAATTTTTGTGTTCATGCTTTTTATAAGACTTGAAACTCTTTGATTAATTTTGTTTTTGTTGTCTTGTTCAAAATAATAGTTATCAAGTAAGTTGCCTGGATCTTCATATTGATTTTTCTTATAGCTTTTCAAATATTCAACGTCAAGGCAATAAAAGCCGTATAAATCAGAATTTGCATCTAAATAAATTTGGAATGAATACTCATTTGCTTTTACTTTATCAATTACTGAACAAAAAGCATTCCAAAGATTTTCCGTTTGTTGGCTGCTTAACTCTCCTAAATAAGTGCTTTCATTCATATGGGTCAAATAACAAATTTCTCTGCTTATAAAGGGACTTAGCCCAGTAAAATTTTTGTAGAAAAAATCAAAGATATATACACCCTTATTAGATTGTTCTATTGCATTTAAAAATATTTCCTTACTTGCTTTTAAAGGATTAATTTTATCGGCAGGTGGAGTGACATAAGTTAAGCCAGGGTAGATTTGTCTTACACTACTTATGTTTTCTGCAACTCTTTTTATTGAATCTATAATAACTCTTGTATTTGTATTTATGAAAATTATATTGCTGTGTTTTCCCATTATTTCTATTATTAATGATTTGTGTACAGTTGTTTCTAGTTCATCTTTGCATTCAAATGAAAGTTCCAAGATCCTGTCGAAATCAAGTTGTTCAATACTTGTAATATGAGCTCCTGTAAGATGTTTTCTTAACAACATACAAAACATTGGGGGTTGCTCTGGGTTTTTCCTAACAACGTTGGTTGTGTGCAATCGTGGGCTACTACTAATGGCAGTCATTAGCACTTTGTGATTTTCACCACCACTTCTAAATGAAATTACAATTTCATTTTTGTCAGGTTGATAAATTTTATCTACCCGCCCACCTATTAATTTTTTATTTAAATCACTGCATATACTATTTAAAAAAATACCATCTAAAGACATTTGGACCTCCTTAACAACAGATAAACAAAAAGATAGCTATTATTAGAATTTTAACACGGCATAATGTTCAACATGAATACAATGTAAATAACTGCCTATTTATTGCTAATAACTTCTTAAGTAAATTGTCAATCTGTTTTTATATTGTACAGCAAAATGCTTTTTATGTCATTTAAAATAATTAATTTTTGTTTACTATTTGTATTTTAATGTTATAATAAAAAAAGAATATGATTATTGGAGATTAAAATGGCTAGTATAATAAGCATGACCGGTTACGGAAAAGGTGAATACAACAACGGCAAAAGATGTATAACAGCAGAAATAAAGACTATTAACAACAGATATTGCGATATAAATATTAAAACACCTAGACATTTGCGCTTTTTTGAAGATAATGTAAGAAAAATCTTGAAAAATAGCGTACAAAGAGGTAGAATAGATGTATATATCAATATAGACTATATAAGTGAATCAGATACAGTTATTGTTCCTAATTTATGTTTGG
>JBGUET010000174.1:0-5483 GCA_041821225.1 Sedimentibacter sp. | reverse complement strand
CTAACAAAAGAGGCTGCAGAAAAATCAAGAAGTAAATATGGTGCAAATGTAATCCAAGCTGGAAAAAGAAAAACATTTATAAATCATTACATGGCAAGTTTCGGTGACCCTACAATTAAAATACTCCTTGTTGCCCTAGGACTTAATGTATTGCTTTTTATAAAAAATTTCAACTGGTATGAATCTATTGGCATAGCTGTATCAATTATTTTGGCAACTTTTGTTTCAAGTATATCAGAATATGGAAGTCAACTTGCCTTTGAAAAGCTTGTTGAGGACGCACAAAAGTCAAAATGCAGAGTTTATAGAGATGGCGAATTAGAAGAAATATACGCTTCAGAAGTTGTTACAGGAGATTTTGTACAGCTTGAACAAGGTGATAAAATTCCAGCCGATGGACTTTTAATTGATGGGCAAATTGATGTTGATCAATCTTCTTTAAACGGTGAAACAAAAGAAGCCCATAAAATTTCAGCAGCAATTATAAACTATGATGATAGCAATGATAAAAGCCTTTCTAACCCCAATTTAGTCTTCAACTCAAGTGTTGTCTATCAAGGTGAAGGAACAATGCTTGTACAATCAGTAGGTGAAAAAACTTATTACGGCCATATTGCCAAGGAACTTCAGTATGACAACACTGACAGTCCCCTTAAGCAAAGGCTCACTGAGTTAGCTGGATTTATAAGCCGCATAGGTTACATTGGCGCGTTGCTAATACTCCTTGCCTCCTTGTTTAAATCAATAGTTATGGACAATGGGTATAATATCTCTAATATTGGGTTTTATTTTACAAATCCCTACATATTTTTGGGAGATTTCATAAGAGCCGTTACTCTAGCTGTAACGATTATTGTAGTTGCAGTACCTGAAGGCCTTCCAGTTATGATCACCGTAGTTCTTTCTTCAAATATGAAACGTATGGTTAAAGACAATGTTCTTGTTAGAAAACTCGTAGGAATAGAAACCGCAGGGAGTTTAAATATTCTATTTACCGACAAAACAGGTACTTTGACTGTTGGAAAGCTACAAGTTTCAAAATTCATCTCGGGAAGTGGAAAAGTATATGATAATATACTTGACCTAAAAGAAGAAAAAAAACTTTGGAAAATTATTTATGTATCCTCAGTTTACAATAACAGTTCAAGTCTAGGATATGATGGGAAAAAACAAATTCCAATGGGTGGAAATTCAACCGATAGAGCAATTTTAAATTTTGCTTTATCATATCCCTTAATTAATTTCGATGTGAAAAGAACATATCAATTGCCTTTTAACAGTAAAAACAAATTTTCCATTTCAACTATTGAAGGTGATTTGAAACTAACTTTAGTAAAAGGTGCTCCTGAAAAAATTCTGCCTTACTGTACTCATTTTTATGATGAAAATGGAACAAAACTTGAATTGAACAATATTTTTTACATCAATAAATCTGTAACTGACATGGCATCTTCTGGCATGAGAGTCTTAGCGCTTGCGGCTTCTAACAACAGTATTGAAAGCTTTTCAAAAGGATTTATTGGCTTAACCTTAGTGGGAATTGCATGCATTAAGGATGAGCTTCGGGCAGATGTTAAAGAAAGCATTCATAAAGTAACTGCCTCAGGTGTTCAAGTGGTAATGATAACAGGTGACGGAAAACAAACAGCAACAGCAATTGCTAAAGAATCAAACTTGCTTGACCCATCTATGGGACATGTTGTATTAACATCTGAAGAACTTGGATGCATGAACGATGAACTGGTTAAAAACCTTTTACCTAGAATCCGTGCCGTAGCTAGAGCTCTACCCTCAGACAAAAGCAGACTAGTAAGACTATCTCAGGAAATGAATCTTGTTGCAGGAATGACTGGAGATGGTGTAAATGATGCTCCTGCATTAAAAAGGGCTGATGTGGGGTTTTCCATGGGAAGTGGCTCTGAGGTAGCCAAGGAAGCTAGCGATATTGTAATTCTTGATGATAATTTTTCTTCCATAAGCAAATCTATTCTTTATGGACGCACAATATTTAAAAGCATAAGAAAATTCATAATATTTCAACTATCAATAAATCTGTGTGCAATGGCTGTTACGTTAACTGGCCTGTTTATTGGAATAGATACACCAATTACTGTAACTCAAATGCTGTGGATCAACATGGTAATGGATACTTTGGCCGGACTGGCATTTGCAGGAGAAGCACCTTTGCCCGAATTTATGGATGAACAGCCTAAGGAAAAGGGAGAAAAAATAATTAATTCTTACATGAAAAATCAAATACTAGCAACAAGTGTATATACAACAATTCTATGTGTGCTTTTTTTAACACTTCCTAACATTTATAATATATTCAGGTATTCACCAAATAACAATTATCTAATGACAGGTTTTTTTGCATTGTTCATGTTATGTGCAATATTCAACAGTTTAAATGCAAGAACTCAGAGACTTAATCTATTGTCAAATATTCTTAAAAACAAGGCATTTGTATGTATTATGGTATTTGTTTGCATAATTCAAGTATTGCTTTTGTATTTTGGGGATAGTGTATTTAGAACATATGGATTGACATTAAAGGAATTATTCGCAGTAATATCTTTATCATTTACAGTAATACCTTTTGATTTAATGCGAAAATCCTTTCTCCGTTTACATAACACAAAAGAAGAAGTTGCAAAGTTTCTTTAACAAAAAAAAATAGAAAAACGATTTTAAAATCGTTTTTCTATTGCTTTATTCATTAAGTTATAATTATTATACGACTTTGTAAATCCATCCTTCTGGTGCTTTAATATCGCCCATTTGAATTCCATACAATGTATCATATAATTTTTTAGTTATAGGGCCCACTTCAGTTTCACTATAAAATACATGCAATTTACCTTTGTGTTCAATTCCACCAATTGGCGTTATAACTGCCGCTGTTCCGCATGCCCCTGCTTCTGCAAGCATATCTATTTTATCAATAAATACATCTGTTTCAATTGCTTCAAGTCCTAAATATTCCTTTGCAACATGCATAATTGACATCCTTGTAATGCTAGGAAGTATTGAAGATGAATGAGGTGTTACAAATACATTGTCTTTTGTTATACCAAAGAAGTTTGCTGCTCCAACTTCATCTATTTTAGTATGAGTTGATGGATCAAGATATATGCAATCAGCAAATCCTTTTTTTACTGCATCATGATGTGAATGCAAGCTTGCTGCGTAGTTGCCACCTACTTTTATTTTTCCAGTTCCATTAGGGGCTGCTCTATCTTCATCAGTTGTTATGAAGTTTACAGGATTCATTCCACCTTTAAAGTATGGGCCTACAGGCATTGCAAATATACCAAATATGTATTCATCAGCTGGTCTAACACCTATATTGTCCCCTACGCCTATAACAAATGGTCTTAAATACAGTGTTGCACCTGAACCATATGGTGGAACCCATGCCTCATTTGCTTTAACAACTTGCATGCACGCATCTACAAATTTCTCTGTAGGTACTAGCGGCATCATTATTTTTTCACAGGTATTTTGCATACGCTTAGCATTTTCATCTGGCCTAAAAAGTTGGATTCCTCCATCTTTTGTACTATAAGCTTTCATTCCTTCAAAACATTCTTGTCCATAATGAAGGCAAGTAGAACCTTCACTTATAGAAATTTTATTATCTTCAACAAGTTGACCATCATCCCACTTTCCATCTTTCCAATGAGATATGTACCTTTTGTCAGTCTTAACATAGCTAAACCCCAGTTCTGACCATTTTATATCTTTTTTTTGCATAATGACGCCTCCTTAATTTTATTCAATTTCCTAATTACAGTATATACCTTTTGCTTTTTTTTTTCAATACTTTATGCTAAAAAAACGTTTTTATGAATGATATGCATTTATTCTCAAAAAACAAATTATATTAACATTTTCTATTGTTTTTTTACGTTTTTCGTCAATTATTTCCCAGGTAATTATATGCCAAGTTCTTCCTTTACTTCCTTAAATGCATTTAATGCAAAATCTAAGTCCTCTTTTGAATGAGCTGCTGATATTTGGGTTCTTATTCTTGCCTTTCCTTTAGGCACTACAGGAAAATAAAAGCCAACTGCATAAACACCCTTTGTGAGAAGTTTTTCCGACATTTTTTGAGATAAAACTGCATCACCAAGGATAATTGGAACTATTGGATGTTCTGAGTCTATTATTGATAGACCAATTTTCTTGATTTCCTGCCTGAAATATTTTGTGTTTTCTTCAAGCTTATCCCTGTATTTTGTGCTTTCCATAAGCATTTCAAGAACTTTTATTGATGCACATGCTATGGCTGGTGCCAGTGTATTAGAAAACAAATATGGTCTTGAGCGCTGTCTCAACAAATCTATTATTTCTTTTCTACCACTTGTATATCCACCGCTTGCTCCTCCAAGGGCCTTACCCAAAGTTCCAGTTATAATATCTACTCTTCCCACAACATCTCTGTATTCTGGAGTTCCTCTGCCAGTCTTGCCCATAAAACCTACTGCATGGCTGTCATCAACCATAACAATAGCATTGTATTTATCAGCCAAATCACATATGCCTTGAAGGTTTGCAATTATTCCATCCATGGAAAATACACCGTCAGTTGCAATTATTTTATTTTTAGCTCCATCTTTTTCTGCTTGAATTAATTGTTCCTCTAATGAATCCATGTCATTATTCTTATATCTATACTTTTTAGCTTTTGAAAGTCTTATGCCATCAATAATACTGGCATGGTTTAATTCGTCACTTATAATTGCATCATTTTCTGTGGTAATTGTTTCAAATAGCCCTCCATTAGCATCAAAGCAAGATGAATACAAAATTGTATCCTCTGCCTGTAAAAATTCACTTAATTTTGCTTCTAATTCCTTGTGAATTTCCTGGGTACCACAAATGAATCTAACTGAAGAAAGTCCATATCCCCAATTATCATAGGCACTTTTAGCCGCCTGTATAACTTCAATATTATTCGCTAATCCTAAATAGTTGTTAGCACACATATTTAGTACATTTTCAACTTTTGTTGTGCTTATTTTACTGTCTTGGGGAGTTATTATTATTCGTTCTTCCTTCCATAATCCGCTTTCCTTTATATTTTTTAAAATATCAGCATAATATTGTTTGTTTTCTTTAAACATGAAATCATCCTCTCTTTATTTTTTAATTGTCCAATCTAAAACTACTTTACCTGATTTTCCACTAATCATAGCTTCAAATCCTTTTTCGAACTCTGTATAATGGTATCTATGGGTTATAATAGGTGCAATATCAAGCCCTGACCTTAACATTGATTGCATTTTATACCAAGTTTCAAACATTTCTCTTCCATAAATTCCTTTTATGTGAAGTCCGTTAAAGACAACTTTGTTCCAATCCACCGATGTGTTTGGTTCTTGTATTCCTAGCATTGCAATTTTCCCACCGTGAGCCATGTGGTCAATCATAGAATTCAAAGCCGTTCCATTACCTGACATTTCCATACCAACATCAAA
>JBGUET010000173.1:0-5486 GCA_041821225.1 Sedimentibacter sp. | reverse complement strand
CTATCAAGTTGGGGAATTGTTCCAAAGCTATGCGGTGGGTAAGTCAAGAAAATCAATTGCAAGTTTAATGGATATAAGACCTGACTACGCCAATGTTAAAAAAGGTGATGAGCTAGTCGTAACGAATCCTTATGAAGTGAAAATTGGAGATGTTATTGTAATTAAACCAGGTGAAAAAATCCCTCTAGACGGAAAAGTTATTGAAGGAAGCTCCATGCTAGACACATCTGCGCTTACAGGAGAGTCTGTACCTAGAGAAATAAATGTAGGAAGCGATTTATTAAGCGGTTGCATCAATATAAATGGTGTTATAACAGCTGAGGTTACAAAGGAATTTGGGGAATCAACTGTAAGCAAGATTCTTGATTTAGTTGAAAATGCAACAAGCAAAAAATCTAAATCCGAACGATTTATCACTAAATTTGCAAGGTACTACACGCCTATTGTGGTAATAACTGCTGCTTTGCTTGCAGTCTTGCCTCCGTTGGTTATTAAAGGTGCAACATTTAGTGAATGGATATATAGAGCATTGGCATTTCTAGTAGTTTCATGCCCTTGCGCCCTTGTTATATCAGTTCCATTAAGTTTTTTTGGAGGCATAGGTGGAGCGTCTAAAAAAGGGATTTTAGTAAAAGGAAGCAATTACCTAGAAGCATTAGCAAAGACGGAAATTGTCGTGTTTGATAAAACAGGTACCTTAACTAAAGGAGTATTTAATGTACAGGAAATTTATGCAGAATCTATTTCAAAAGATGAATTGCTAGAATTAGCTGCATATGCAGAAAACTATTCTTCTCATCCTATTTCCTCGTCTTTAAAGCGTGCTTATAACAAGGAAATAAATAGTGAACGAATATTAAATGTGGAAGAAATTTCTGGATACGGTGTTTCAGCAACCATAGACAATAAAAGGGTTTTTGCCGGAAATGCAAAACTCATGAAGAAAATGAATATTAAATACTACGACAAGGATTTGGCAGGGACAGTTGTTCATGTTGCAGTAGATGATAAATATGTTGGCTATATTCTTATTGCCGATGAAGTTAAGGACGATTCAGTTCTTGCAATTAAGAAATTAAGACATGCTAATATTAAACAATTAGTAATGCTTACTGGGGACACTAAGGCTGCAGGTGAAAAGGTTGCAAAAGAACTTGGTCTTGATAAAGTTTATGCAGAACTTCTTCCAGCGGATAAAGTTAATATATTGGAAGATTTAATGTCCAAGAAATCATCTAAGGGAAAACTTGCATTTGTAGGAGACGGAATAAATGATGCACCTGTGCTAGCACGTGCCGATATAGGCATTGCAATGGGCGGACTTGGTTCTGACGCGGCTATAGAAGCTGCTGATATTGTCATTATGACCGATGAACCTTCTAAAATAGCAGAAGCAATGAAAATTTCCCAAAGAACTTTGGGGATAGCCTACGAAAATATTATTTTTGCCATAGCTGTAAAAGTTATAATTCTTATTTTAAGTGCTTTAGGTATTGCAACCATGTGGGCAGCTGTATTTGCTGATGTAGGTGTTGCTATTATTGCAATATTAAATTCTTTTAGGGCACTTAATGTGGAAAACTTAGATTAAAATTAATCGTTCTGTGGATAACTAAAATATTACAAGATATGTAGCAAGTGTTTAAACTAACACTTGTTACTTTTTTTGAGGAGACAAGTAAAAGATTAGGCTAAAAACAAATTATTCAATGGATTTTTCCTATAATGTAAGAGTAAGAAATAATTAAATACATATAATATCTATTTAAAGAACAAAGCAAATATGTTATAATTGTTAAATACTGTAATTCATTAAATACATATTATTAGGAGGACTTATGGAATTGAAAAATTTTCAAGAGTTAATCGAAAAAGTGCAAAATAATGATTCTAAGAAAAGAGTTGTAGTTGCTGCAGCCCATGAAGAGCACACATTACAAGCTGTGTTTAGAGCAAGAAAAGACAAATTAGTTGAACCTATTTTAGTAGGTGACAAAATTAAAATTAAAGAAATACTAAATCACCTTGAAATTGAATTTAGTGATGATAATATTATTAATACAAATAGTGATACTGAGGCTGCAGAAAAATCAGTTGAACTAATAAATGAAAACAAGGCAGATTTCATAATGAAGGGTAAACTTCAAACTGCAGATTTGCTTAGAGCAGTTGTAAACAAAGAAAAAGGACTTAGAACGGGCAAAGTAATGTCACACGTTGCAATATTAGAAATTCCATCGTATCACAAACTCATAGCTATTACAGATGGTGGAATGATGATGTATCCAAATGTAGAAGAAAAGAAACAAATAATTGAAAATGTTGTTGATGTTTTTTTATCCATGGGATATGAATGCCCTAAAATTGCAATCTTAGCAGCTGTTGAAACTGTAAATCCAAAAATGCCTGAAACAGTTGATGCTGATATTCTTAAAAAAATGAATGAAGCTGGAGAAATTAAAAATTGTATAATTGAAGGTCCTATATCGGTTGATTTGACAATGAATAAAGAATCCGCAAAAACAAAAGGATACAGCTCTCCAATAACCGGTGAAGCGGATATATTAATTGTACCAAACATAACAACAGGAAATATTATGAGCAAGGCAATATTAGAATTTGCACATGGGAAAATGGCGGGAATGATTGTGGGAGCAAAAGTTCCAATAGTATTAACATCTAGAGGTGCAACTTCAGAAGAAAAATATTTATCACTTGTTTTGTCAGCTTCAGCTGCCAAAAAAAATTAATAGGATATTAATAATAATTGGATGGTTGAATTTTATTTAGCTGTCCTTTTTTTATGTATTTTATAAAAAGGAAGAGTTTAAACTTGTGCTTGCAAATTAAATCACATAAATGAAAACCTTTCTAATATAAATTATATTAGAAAGGTTTTGTGTTTGCTATTAATTAGGGGGAATTATAGTGAAGGGTGATTGTGAGGAACTAAGAAGGACTGTAAGACGGTTAAAAAAAGATTATGATTTTAGGGGACTACTTCATTTTACTGATTTTTTAAATTTAAGTTCTATAATAAGTGTTGGATATCTTTGCAGCAGAGATTTATGTTATGCAAACAATATAGATTTTGTAGATTCTTTTAAACAAAATACTATACACCATACTTCAAAAGAACTAATAAATTTTACAAGGTTTTATTACGTTGAAAAAAACAATGTTAATTACATGGAAAATTTAGCTATTCCTGTGTATCTTTTATTTAGCGAGGAAATCATTTGCTTGAGTCTAGCTACTTTTTCTGATGGTGATGCTGATTCAAAATATTCAAAGTATGGGGCAGATTATGAATTTTTCAATTATGTAATAGATTGGGAAGTTGTATTTGATAAAAATATTGTACAACATAGTTTGAACGGTCCTGTAAAGCAGTCTATGGTAAGAAAAAGACGGTCTGAACTTCTCATTGATGAACCTGTGCCGTTAAATTATTTAAAAAACATCATATTTAGATGTAATGCTGATTTCAAAAGAGCATGCAATTTGTTTGGGAAAAGCAAATTATACTTAGTTGAACCTCATATGTTTTTCAATGAAAAAAACTATATAAAGGATTACAATATTGTTTACAATAAATTAATTGACAGTGATGTTTTTGTATTGCACTTTAGCTCTAATTTGCCAGTTGAAAACAATGAAAAACACCAATACGGACTTTATGATTTAAATGATAAATTAATTAGGAAGACTGGGGTAACTTTTATAGAGTCATCAAACACAGAATTTAATGTTGAAGTAAACAATATACCAGATTATCCTGTTAAATTTAAATTTTGGTTTTATGGAGTGTTAAGCATAGAAGAAACAATAGGATAAATTAATAAACAATTGGTTGTGTTTGTAAATTTTCATCATTTTTTGTTGCAAAATTATGGAGGATGCTGTATTATAATTGAAAACTAATTTTAGGAGGAAAAGTTGAAAAATAATATAAGAATTAGACTGGCAAATGAAAATGATTATGCATCAATATTGAAAATTTATGAACCATTTATAACTGATACATCTATTACTTTTGAATACGAAGTACCTTCCATAGTTGATTTTAGCGAAAGATTAGGAAATATTCAGAAAACATTTCCCCTGCTCGTGTGTGAAGTAGAAAACATAATAGCTGGATATGCTTATATATCTCGTTTTAGAGAACGTGAAGCATATGATTGGTCCATGGAATCATCAATTTACATCAATCCTGTATACCAGGGAAAAAGCATTGGGAAAGCATTGTATGTCGCTTTAATAGGATTATCAAAGCTTTTGGGATATTGCAATATTTACGGAGTAGTAACTATGCCTAACATTAAAAGTGAAAAATTACATAATTCATTTGGATTTACAACAGTTGGATTAACCCACAATGTGGGATTTAAATTTGGAAACTGGCTTGATGTTAAGTGGTATGAACTAAACATTACAGATTATAGCAAGCAGCCATCAAAACCAAAAACAATAAATGAAATTGCAGGAACAAATGAGTTTAATCTAGTTATGGACAAGGCACAAAATATGGTAATGTAATAAAAAAATAATAAATTACGAAAACAGCTATTAGTAGCTGTTTTTTAAAATTAAAAATAATATTTGCTATATTAACTATAGTATAATAAAATTAAGTCACTACAAAATCGAAAAATATATATACGGGGAGAAAGTAAAATTGAACTTATTTATGACAGCAATAACACCAGGTATTGCATTGGCTTTGTTTTTTTATTTTTTTGACAGGTATGATAGGGAACCTATAAGAATGTTATTAAAAGTATTTATAATGGGAATTTTTTCAGTAATACCCGCAATATTTATAGAGAATATTTTATCAAGCTTCAATGTATTTCCTGGTATTTTAAGTGTAGGTTACACTGCTTTTATTGTAGCAGGATTAACAGAAGAGTATATAAAAAGAAAGGTTGTTTTGAAATCAGTTTATTTTAATCCGGTTTTTAATGAAAAGCTAGATGGCATAGTGTACTGTGTTATAGCAGCATTAGGTTTTGCAACAATTGAAAATGTAATGTATGTTGTTTTTAGATTTTCAGACGTTGAATCAATAGGTTTTTATAGAGCAATACTATCTGTGCCTGCGCATATGCTTTTCGCTGTAACTATGGGGTATTACCTGTCTTTAGCTAAATTTGCAGCAACACCTGAAAAAAGCCAATTTTATTTCAAAAAATCATTGACTGTACCAGCAATATTGCATGGTGTATTTGATTTTATTCTAATGTCTCAAATAGATTTTCTAATGCTTTTATTAGTGCCTTTTGTTATTTATCTTTGGATTAACAATTTGAAAAAATTAAATATATATTATAATGATTCGAAACGAAACAATGAGGAATTATAGTTAGTCAATAAAAAGTAGTTAAATGGAAAAATTAGGCTTATAATATAATGGGATTTACATGGGGTAATCTGTGAAAGTATTAAAAATGTGAAGCATTATATTTAGGAACATCTTACATGAG
>JBGUET010000172.1:0-5587 GCA_041821225.1 Sedimentibacter sp. | reverse complement strand
AGCTCAGCCAATATGAATTCAGAACACAAAAGGAAATCCAGAAATATCTAGATGCTTGGGGAATAGAAAATTATCCATGTGCACAAACAGGTGTAGTTGGAATAATAAGAGGAAATACAGATGGAATAACGGTTGGCTTAAGAGGAGATATTGATGCCCTTCCTATACTTGAAAAGAGCAATCAGCCTTATTGTTCTGTAAATGCTGGAGTTATGCATGCGTGCGGCCATGATGCTCATACTGCAATACTTTTAGGTGTTGGTAAAATAATGAAAGAATTGTCTAAAACAAAAGATTCTTTTAGAGGTAATGTGAAGCTTTTCTTTCAACCAGCTGAAGAAACTATTGGCGGTGGTGAAAGAATGGTTAAGGAAAATTGTATGGAGAATCCTAGTGTTGATTATGTTTTGGGACTTCATGTAGTTCCATACATAGATGCAGGAAAAGTCGAAATTAAATACGGAAAATTAAATGCATCAACTGATTCAATTAAAATTGTTATAAAAGGGAAGGCTGCTCACGGAGCATATCCTGACAAAGGAATTGATTCAATAGTGATAGCAGGTAATGTTATTACATCGTTGCAAACAATTACAAGTAGAAATACATCTCCTTTAAATTCAATTGTTATATCCCTTGGGAAAATTTCAGGTGGAGTAAAGGATAATGTAATAGCTGATGAAGTTGTAATTACAGGGACACTTCGAGCATTGGATTATGAAACGAGAAATTATACAAAAAAAAGGATTGCAGATGTTGTTAAAAATATTTCAGCGGCCTATGGTGGGGAAGGAAATACAGAATTCTATGAGGGTTATAAATTTCTAATTAACAATGATGAAGTAGTTGACGTAATAAAAGAAAATGCAGAAAAAATTCTTGGGACAGAAAATGTAGTTCACAAGGAGTTCCCAAGCCTTGGGGCTGAAGATTTTTCATATTTTTCAGATGTTGCAGAAGGAGCTTTTTTTCACTTAGGTTGTGGTAATGTAAAAAAAGGAATTACTTCTTTCTTACATACAGAAAGTTTCGATATTGACGAAGAATGTCTCAAGACAGGAGTACTATTACAGGTGCAAAATGTTTTGTCTCTATTAAACAAATAACTTATAGAATAAATTTGACAATATTCCTTGACTAAGTTAAGGTTTTCGTTTTTTGATAGTTTTTAGCATGAATATAGTAATAAACGGAGGAGAAAATGAAAGTATATATAAGTGTTGACATAGAGGGTATAACGGGTGTAACAGCCTGGAGTGAAACAACATTGGGAAATTTTGATTATCAACAATTTGCTGAGCAAATGACAAAAGAAACTGTTGCTGCATGTGAAGGTGCAATTGCAATGGGTGCAAAAGAAATTTTTGTTAAAGATGCTCATGACTCAGCCAGGAACATAGATATTACAAAGCTTCCTAAATGCGTAAGGCTCAGTAGAGGATGGACAAATAGTCCTGATTCAATGGTAGCAGGAATAAACGAAACATTTGATGCTGCAATATTTATTGGATATCATTCAGGAGCAGGTACAGATGGAAGTCCATTATCCCACACCATGGACTTAGGGAGTAACTACATAAAAATAAATGGGCAAATAGCATCGGAATTTACAATTCATTCATATATTGCAGCAAACTATGGTGTACCCGTAGTGTTTTTAAGTGGTGACAAAATGCTTTGTGAAAAAGCAAAAGAATTTAACCCACACATAGAAACTGTAGCAGTAAAAGAAGGAGATGGGGGTGCAACAGTGAGTGTCAATCCAGATTATGCATGTGAATTGATAAAAGAAGGGGTAAAAAATTCTCTTAAAAAAATCTCAGCATGCAAAATAACCATTCCTGAAAAATTTAAAGTTGAAATAAATTACAAAGAACATAAACAGGCTAAAAGAGCTTCATATTATCCTGGGGTAATTCAAACAGGACCTTACACAGTTTTGTTTACTGCAAAAGACGTAAATGAATTTGCGACGACGATTATGTTTATATTATAATTAGAATAAAGAATACTATTAACAGGAGAATATATGTTAGAAAAAGGTCAAATAAAAGAAGTTGAAATAATAGATTTAAATTACACAGGTAAAGGAGTTGCTAAAATTGATAATTTTGTTGTGTTTATTGAAAACGCAATAGAAGGAGACCTGGTTGAAATTGAAATAATAGAAAAAAAGAAAAATTTCGCAATAGGAAAGATTTCGAAAATAATAAAAGCTTCAAAAAACAGAATTGAACCTTCTTGTGAATACTTTTATGATTGTGGTGGATGCCAACTAATGCATATGGATTACAATGCACAGCTGGTTTATAAGAAAAACAGAGTTATTAGTGAGTTTAAAAGAGCATCTGTAAATATGGAAAAATTAAGTGTAAATGATACAATAGGAATGGAAAATCCATTTAAATACCGCAATAAAACAGCCTTCTCTGTTGCTAAAATAAAGAATCAAGTTGCAATTGGACCATATGAAGATGGTACCTATAGCACAGTTGACATAATGGGTTGCATGATTCAAAGTGAAGAAGCTAATAAGGCGGTTAGATGTTTCAAAAAGTTGATGGTAAAGTACAACATTGAATCCTATAACAAGAAAACAGGCACAGGTACAGTGAAACATATTGTAATTAGGAACAACATACAAAATGAGTTAATGTTTATAATTGTAACTTCAAAGTACGATTTTCCTAACAAAGACAGTATAGTGAATGATCTGAAATCTCAAGTTAAAGAAATTAAAACTATAGTTCAAAATATAAATAGCAAAAATACAAATATTGTCATGGGTTATAGAAATATTACTTTATTTGGAGATGGAACAATAACAGACAGCATTAAAGATTTAACTTTTAGTATTTCACCAGAGACATTTTTTCAAGTGAATTCTCAGCAAACTGAGAAACTCTTCGATACAGCAATAGAGTATGCAAATTTAAATAAAGATGACATATGCTTTGATATTTATTGCGGCATTGGTACTATTTCACTTATGGCTGCGAAATATGTTAAAAAAGTATACGGAGTAGAAATAGTTGAACAATCTGTTGTTAATGCAAAGGAAAATGCAAAATCAAACCATATAAGCAATGTGGAATTTTTATATGGTTCAGCAGAAAAAATATTACCAGAATTATACAACAAAAGTATAATTGCAAATGTTGTTATAGTAGACCCTCCACGAAAGGGATGCGAGAAGGAAGTAATAGATAGCATAATTAACATGGCTCCAGAAAGAATTGTATATGTATCCTGCAATCCATCCACATTGGCTAGAGACGTTAAACTTTTAGAACTAGGTGGATACCATCTTGTAAAAATTCAGCCAGTAGACATGTTCCCTTGGACATACCACGTTGAGACTGTATTGTTGATGGAGAAAAAAGAAGTTGAAATCCAAGATTCTAACGATCTTTAAATCAAATATTGCTGTTATTTATAATTTCCTCAGACGAAAGTTTGAGGAAATTTTTTGTATTATAAATAGTGTTGACATTAATACAAAACGATTGTAATATATTGGCAATAGATATATCGATTATCGATGTAGTGTTTTGGAGATGATATTATGGCAAGAGAACAATTGAAAACCTTAACCGAACCAATGTATTATATTCTTTTAATGCTATCAGAACCTCAGCATGGATATGGAATTATGCAGGAAGTAGACAGACGTACAGAAGGCAGGGTAAAGATAGGGGCAGGTACTTTATATAATCTTTTATCCAGATTTGAGGAGGAGAATATTATAGTGCAGCTATCGGAGGAAAACAGAAGAAAAATATATACTTTGACAGATAAAGGATTAAATATTTTAAAAGATGAATATCAACGATTAAAGCAATTAGTTTCAGATGGTAGTGGTTTATTAGAAGGGAGAGTGAATTAAATGAAAAATAAATGCAAATGGGTGTTTTGGGGATTCTTTTCTCTTGATTACCAAGTAATGAAAACGTATTTGGAGGAAATGGCTGAGAAAGGCTGGATGTTGGAAAAAGTAGGACGGTCTATAGCAAAGTTTAGAGCCATAGAGCCACAGAAACTTAAATTTTATGTAGATGTATTTAAGGAAGGTGGACCGCTCGATCCAGAAAAAACTGAAGAGTCAGAGGCATATAGGAGCTTATGTAAAGAATCAGGATGGATATTTATAACATCACATGTCTATTTGCAGTTTTTTTATGCTGATGAGGATAGCGTGATAATTCCGATTCAAACTGAGGAAGCACTTGAACAAAAAATTATGGAACATACGCTATTAAAAAATGAGTTGCGTGGTATCATTATATTCTCGGTAATTGCCGCTTATATAATTATTAAGATATTACCTAGATGGTATACTATTCTTTTAAGTTTTACAGGAGTTACAGGCGCATTTTTATTACCTATACTTTACATATTTGCTGTAGTTCCTGCTGCATATAACATAATTAGGATACTAAAAGCAAGAAGTAATCTTAAAAAATCTTTACCTATAGAAAAACCTACTGTGGAAAGTGCAAGAAGGCGCATGATTATATTTTATTGTTCCTCATGGATTATCCAATTGCTTTTAGTACTATCTTTTATAGTTGATGCATTTTTTAGGCCTGCCACTGTAGTATTTGCCCTGTTAGGTCCAGGTGTTGGTATGATTGTAGGATTAGGAAGTAGGTACTATATAAAGAAAAAGGCAACTAAAAGAGAGGACGGGTTACTAGCAATAATAGTTGCAGTAATTGTAGTAATTATTTTTATGTATACAATAGGTTCATTTATTATAGAAGAATTGGATGATACCTATAAAGTAACTTTAATTCCTGAGGGTTATCCTATAATCACAATGGAAGAAATATCAAAAGAACCAAGTCAAATAAGCTCATTAACAAAGGAGTTTAAGCCTGGAAGTAGTCCTGTTACACCTAAACACTATACTTATTGGGAATCTGTGAATGTAAACGGTAATAAGGAATATTTAGATATTAAATACTATAAGGCAATAAATCCATATTATGCTGAAATAATATTTAACGGAATAAGAGATAATTTAGAAAAAGGATTTAAGTGGAAAGGAATGACCATATTTAACAGAACAATTATATCGGATGAAGATATGAAAAATTTATGGGATGCGGATAATATGGTGCTGACACAGGAGTATGATGAAGTAATAATCCAAAAAGGAAGTGTAGTGTTGAGATTTTCAGGTGACATAGATTTTAGAGATAAACAAACAAGAGAATTGATAATTAGTAGATTTTTTTCGGATTCTTCAGTGGGAAATTAATATTTATAATACCTATCCCAGTGTAAAACTTAAAATCATTTCGCCAATTATTATCATTTATCAGCCAAAACACATGTGGAGACGGTTTGTTTGATTAAACGGAAATGTTAAGTAAAATAGAGGGTTACAGCCGATGGTAAACCAGTGGGTTTGTATATTTTAAGTCTAGATAAATAGAAAAAGGATTAATTATCAGTAATTAGTTGGGTTGAGTTTTGTAAATAGGTTTGAAAGATTAGACAAAAGAGAGAATCAAATAACAGAACTCGATAGCAAAGATTATTTATATTTTGCAAAGGAGAAAAGGGATGAAAGGTATAAAAT
>JBGUET010000171.1:0-5592 GCA_041821225.1 Sedimentibacter sp. | reverse complement strand
CATTTGTTATCGTCCCTTTGTAATTAATTTTTATGCTATATCTACTTCAAACCAGAAGCACACTCCGTTATCTACGTTTTTTACTCCGTAAGAATTTTCATGAGCTTCTTGAATGGCTTTTACTATGGATAATCCTAAGCCGTGGCCACCTTTTTCTCTAGTTCTTGCTTTATCTAACTTATAAAAGGAATCCCAAATTTTTTCTAAATCATTTTCAGCAATTGCACCACAACTATTGAATATTTCAATTCTAATATGTTCTTTTAACTTAAATAAACTAATTTTTATAGAGAGATTTTCATCTACATAATTAATTGCATTAGTTATATAGTTTTCAAATACCCTTTCTGTCATAAAATTGTCCCCAAATACTTTAACAGGAGCTATTGTGTTGACTTCTAAATCTATATTTTTATCTTGAAATATTTTCTCGTATTTATTTATTATTTGAGTAATAAATTCATTTATTTCAAAGGATGTCTTATGCAATGTTTTGTCTCCGAATTCCATTTGGTCAATATTTAATAAACTTTCAACTAATCTATTCATTTTAATAGACTCATCAATAATAACATCACAGTAAAAATCTGATTTTTCTTTATTCTTTGCAACATTAAGTTTAAGACCTTCAGCATATCCCTGCATTAATGACAGTGGGGTTTTCAACTCATGAGATACATTATTAAGTAAAGTACGCCTTTTTTCATCCAATTTTTTTCTCTCTTTTATTTCTTTTACCAATTGAATGTTTTTGCTATTTAAAGATTCTATAGTTGATGATAATTCAATAGACATTTCATTTATGCTTTCTGCAAGCTGTCCTATTTCATCTTTTGAAAGAATTGCGCAAGAACTATCAAAATTCATATTCTTCATACGCTTAGTTACCACATTCATTTCTCGTATGGGTTTAGTAAAATAATTTGAAACAACATAGGCAAATATCATGGAAAGAACAAATACAATTGACCCTATTATCAATAAAAAATCATTAGATACTTTGATGTTGGTCTTTATTGCTTCAAGAGGCAGTCTTAATTCTATTATATTTCCATTGTCTAAGGTTCCAAACAACAAAAGGTTTGTATTAAATAACATTGGGTCACTGGCCCAAACAAAACTTGTTTTATCATCAATTATCTCAGATTTTGTTATTTCGATTTTAGGATTAGGATGAACATTAAGTGGTGGTTCTTCGGCTTGATTAAAGCTTATTTTGTTAATATCCATAAGGCCCATTAGTTCATCTAACAGTCTTTTGTCATTTAAAAAAACATTAGAAGCATATAGCATATCTCCAGTACTACTCATAACTAATATATCTACATTTGAAGAACTTTCAATGGAAAGAAAGTCAATTAGATTATCATCGTAATCACTTGAGTCTATTGAATTAATAGTGTCGTAATAATCCACTAATTTATTTTTTTGCTTATAAGTATAAAAGGATTCTAGCAATAAGGAATTAGCCAACAACATAAGGACAACTAAAAATATAATTAGTGAGCCTATTTGAAAAAAAAGTTTCTTTTTTATTGAATTCATTCCGTCACCTCGAATTTATAACCATAGCCTCTAACCGTCTTTATATAATTGCCAGATTCTTTTAACTTAATTCTAAGCCTATTAATATGTGTATCTACAGTTCTATCAGTTCCATCATAGTCATATCCCCATACCTTGCTTATAAGTTGTTCTCTTGAAAGCACATTATCTTCATTATCTATCATATAAAGTAATAATTTATACTCTGTAATACTTAGGTCAATTATTTCTCCGTCACATTTGACTATGTGCTTTTCAGTGTCAATTGCAATTAAAGCTTTTATAAGCAAACTATTGTCACCATAAGTTCTTTCCATTAAAGCATTAACTCTAGCAACTAAAATTGAAGGGCTGAAAGGTTTTTTAATATACTCATCAGTTCCTTTTTTGAAACCATAAAGTTCATCATTTTCTGCATTTTTAGCTGTGAGCATTATTATGGGAACTTTACTTATTTTTCTAATTTCTTCACAAACTTCCCATCCAGTTAAATAAGGCATCATTATATCTAAAATTACTAGATGTATTGTTGGCTCCTTTGTGAATTTCTCTAAAGCCTCATTACCATCCGCTGCTTCTATAATTTCATAACCTTCATTGATTAAGAAATCAGATATTAATACTCTCATTCTCATTTCATCATCTGCTATTAGAATCTTCTTTTTCATAAAATCACTCCTGTTTAGTAAGAATTAAAACCTACCTATTTATCTTACATAATACATGTTACAGCTATATCACATTTAATACAATAAAAAATTATGCTGTAATATTACTGTGACATAGGTAATGTATATTAAGCAAAACAGGGAATAAAGGAGGGCAGAAATGGAATTACTAAAAGCTCAAAGGCATGAACTAAAATATACTTTAAGTGATTTACAGTGCTTAGTTCTTAAAAATAGATTAAGTAAGGTTTTGAAAAAAGATAAAAATTGTCCAGATGAAGGATATATCATTACAAGTGTTTATTTTGATGATTACAATAATAAGGCTTACGCTCAAAAGGTTAATGGTGATGCCGTAAGGCATAAATACAGAATAAGATTCTATAATAATGACACAAGTTTTTTAAAGCTTGAAAGAAAATCAAAAGTACATCAAATGACTATGAAATCATCAGCTAGTTTAACAGAGGCTGAAGTTAAGGATATTTATGACGGAAACTTTCAGTTTTTAAAAGAAAAAAAAGAAGACCTGTACAAGGATTTTTATTTTCAGTTGTCTAGTGGCTTGATTAAACCAAAGGTAATTGTTAAATATAACAGAATAGCTTTTGTTCATCCTGTTGGTGATTTAAGAATTACATTTGATCAAAATATAAAAACATCTAGTAACCAAGTCAATATATTTGAAAAAAATATAAATTACGTACCTGCCATAGGTATAAATGAAAACATACTAGAAGTAAAATTTAATGGAGTTATGCCAGATCACATAAAAAGTCTATTAGAATCTGGCCAAGTGATGGCATCATCGTCATCAAAATATGTTTTTTCAAGAAAATATAATTATAAATTTTAGGAGGAAATTATGACATTTCAAGATATTTTTAAAGATAGTTTTATAGAGAATACATCAAGTATTTCGGCAATGAATATTGGGGTAACATTATTATTAGCATTTGTAATTGGGTTTTTCATTTTCCAAGTATACAAAAAAACTTATCAAAGTGTAGTTTATACAAAAAGTTTCAATATGTCTTTAGTAATGATGACTATGATAACCGCTCTAGTAATAATGGCAGTAACTTCAAATGTAGTGTTATCACTAGGTATGGTAGGAGCATTGAGTATTGTTCGTTTTAGAGCAGCTATTAAAGACCCTATGGACATAGTATTTATGTTTTGGGCTATAGCATCTGGTATTGTAACAGGAGCTGGTTTCTTTCTTCTTGCAATAATTGGAGCCTTTGTAATAGGAACTATTCTTTATATATTTAATTTAAATTTAAAAAGTGACACACCATATATATTGTTAGTTAATTTTTCAAATGAATCCGATGAGAATAAAGTTGTTAATACAATTAAATCAAAAGTGGATAAGTATTTCATAAAATCAAAGACAGTTAATAGTTCGGAAATAGAGTTAACAATTGAATTAAGATTAAAGGGAGAAGAAATGAGTTTTGTAAATGACTTGAGAAAAATAGAATCAGTTACTAATGCAATGTTAGTTAGCAGCAGCGAGTACTCTTGTTAGAAGGGAGGTGCTTTTATGAAATGGATTAAAAGCTTAGTAGCAATCCTTGTATTGATAGCTGTGTTAGTCATAGCAAATAATCTTCCAAATAATTTTACGGATGTGTTTTTTACTAATAGCGATACTTCTGTGGACAGTGTAATCTTCCCCCATGATGAAGTGGTGGATGTGAATATACAAATTGATGAAGACGTGTATGATGATATGATAGCTAATGCTACGGAAGAAGAAGTTGTAATGGCAGATATCACTTATAATGGATATACATTTAGTGATATAGGTATTAGGCCAAAGGGAAACTCAAGTTTAAGAGATGTGGCTAAAACCGATGGAGATAGATTTAGTTTTAAAATTGATTTTAATTATTATCTAGAAGATCAAGATTTTTATGGTATAACTAAGATTAATCTTAATAATTTATTTAGTGACCCATCTATGATGGCTGAGTATTTATCATATGAGATGCTAGATGATTTAGACGAAGTATCATCAAGAACAACTTATGTTGCATTGTCTATTAATGGTGAATATTATGGTTTGTATTTAGCAGTAGAGCAAGTAAATAGTTCGTTTTTAATTGATAATTTTGGTGATGATGAAGGTGAATTATACAAGCCTGAAATGGGCACAGGCTCAGATTTAGCATACATTTCTGATAATGGGTTAGATTATACCGGCTTGTATCCTGAAAATAGTGATGAGTATGATAATGAACATATAGCTGAACTCATTAAAGCAATAGAAGATGGTAGTGATTTAGATTCAGTTTTCAACGTAGATTCTTTCTTGAAATATTTAGCCATGAGTACCATGACAATACATTCGGATAGCTATCAAGGTGGAATGTATCACAATTATTATCTTTACAACAACGATGGAATTTTTCAATGGATTCCTTGGGATTTGAATATGACTTTTAATGGATTCACTGCGTCGGGTTTAACTGATGCAGAAGCAACTGAATATTTAATTGACGAACCTGTAACGGGGTCCATGTCAAAATATCCATTAATAGAAGCTATTTTTAAGAATGAAGAATATGTGGAACAATATCATGAATATCTTAAAATATTATCAGAAGGATATTTAGAAGAGGATAATTTCAATGAAAAAGTTTTATCTGTTTATAATATGATAAATGATTACGTTGAAACTGATACTTCATCATTTTATTCTTACGATGAGTTTAAAACAGCCTTGTTTACAGATGAAGGTAATAATTTAAGCATACTAGGCTTCATGGAAAAAAGGGTAGAAAATGTTGAAAAACAACTTTCTGGTGACATTCCAAGCACTAATAATGGAGAAGGTAATTCTGGTTCTAGTAGTGCAGGGGGCATGGGCCAAAGAGGTAATAGGATGAACGTAGCAGAAGGAGATAATGCCACAGTAGCTGTGACAGAGGGTGTAGAAGGAGAAATGGCAGCGCCACCTGAAGGTGTAGTTGGAGAAATTCCTGAAAGACCTGTATTTGCAGAAGGAGAAATGCCAGAAATACCTGAAGGTGTAGCCGGAGAAATGCAAGCACCACCTGAAGTCGCAGAAGGAGAAATACAAGCGCAAACTGAGGGTGTAGATGGAGCAAGGCCTCAGAGACCAACGCAAGCTAATGGCGGAATGCAAAATTCACCACAAGGAATGCAGGACGATGTAGAAGACAAAATGGTTACAGAAAATGCAGTTGGTGATATGACTAGCACAACAAATATTGTCATATTCTCAATAATGTTAGTTTTGACTATTGGAGCAAGTGTTTACTTGTGGAGAAAACATTAAAAATAAAAACAGTGGGGACGGTTTGATTAGCGGCGAATTGTAGTTTGCCCCAGAAGAAACCAGATAATT
>JBGUET010000170.1:0-5593 GCA_041821225.1 Sedimentibacter sp. | reverse complement strand
TGGTGCTCGTTGCGGTTGACCTACCAACAATTATTACTTCCCTCCGTTCGTAACAATTGGGTTAGGGCATACAAAAGGACTCCACCCCATAAGAGGCGAAGTCCGCGATACCACTCTTCTTTGCTTTAATGAATAAGCCAGTAAATTTCCTAGTTCTTCATTAAAGCCTCATATAAATAACGGTTTTACCGTGCAAAACTACTTAGTTTCATTTCACAAGCTCCAAAGTGAATGTTCAGTATAAATGTTTAAAATCACTTACAGCCAAGGCGATTTATCTCTTGGAAACATATGTTTATACCTATTTATCTTTATCATAGCCACACTATTAAATTAATATTTTGATTATATCAGATAGAAATTCATTTTACAACAATTTTTTTCTGATTTCATAAATACTTATTCCTGCTGCAATTGATGCATTTAAAGATTCAGCTCTCCCTGACATTTTTATGGTAATACTCATATGAGACTCATTTATTATTTCCTGGGAAACACCTTGCCCTTCATTTCCTATTATAACACATATTCTATCAGAACAAATTATATCTTCAAATGACTGAGTTGAGTCAACCACCGTGGAAATTATATTGAAACTAGCTTGCTTTAACTCTTGCAAAATTTCAAAATCAAGGTCAGATTGTATAATAGGAATTCTAAATATTGCACCTGCAGAAGCTCTAACAACTTTTGCATTATAGGCATCAACGCAACCTTTATTTAAAATGACAGCAGCAGGTCCAAAAGCATCAGCTGTTCTTATTATAGTTCCCAAATTTCCAGGGTCTTGAATTCGGTCGCACATAATAATGAAGTTATACTCTTTAAGTGTTTCTTCCCAAAAATAATTCTTCTTATTTATAACAGCCAGTACTCCTTGGGCGTTGATGGTATCAGCAATACTGTTAAAAACATTGTCATCACAAGCAATTAAATCTACTGAGTTCTCTTTGATACATTCCAAAAACAAGTTAACTTCAGTCTTGTTTAAAGCACTTTCACTTATTACTACATACTTAATGTCCGCTTTTTCTTTTAATGCTTCATTTGCAAATTTAATTCCTTCAACCACAAAAGTATGCTCTTCATCACGGAACTTTTTCGAACTAAGTGAACGAACATATTTGATTTTACTGTTGTCCTTGCTTTTTATTATATCCATTCTAAACCCTGCTTTTATTTTTTCTCACCTAATTTTTTTAAATTATCGTTGCTACCTAATATTACTAAAACGTCTTCTTTTTTAATTATTGCATCTGGTGGAGGAACAATGTTTATATGTTCACCTGTTTTAATAGCAATTACAGTCATTCCAGAAAGATTTAAGTCTTTCAAAGACTTATCCTCCCAATCATCTAATGCCACTGTTTCAATTATGCTGTAGTCAGTTGAAAATTCAATTACGTCTAAAATATTAGGGCTACTTATTCCAAAAGCAACTCTCATCCCCATGTCTCTCTCAGGATAGATTATTTTGTCTGCTCCTATTTTAGCCAAAAGTTTTCCATGTATTTCGCTCATTGCTTTAGCTATAACAACAGGAACCCCTGCTTCTTTTGCTATTAATGTGGCCATTATAGAAGCTTCTAAGTCTGAGCCTATGGCTACTACAGCAATATCAAAATTTCTAATTCCAAAAGTTCTAAAAGATGCTTCGTCCAGGGCATCCATTTGGACTGCATGATCCACATACTCTGAAATATCTCTAATTATATCTGGGTTTTGATCTACTACCATTACATCATGTCCAAGTTTACTAAGTGTTTTAGCGACGGAAGAGCCAAATCTTCCACAACCGATTACCATTATCTGTTTCATAACTTCCTCCCTATCCTACAATTATTTTTCCTTCAGGATATGTATAGTTTCCAATATTTTTATGTTCCTTTAAAAGTGCATATGCAACTGTTATAGGACCAACTCTTCCTATAAACATTAAAAACGTTAAAACAATTTTACCTGCATCACTCAAGAATGGAGTAATTCCTCTAGTTAAACCAACTGTTGCAAAGGCAGACACTGTTTCAAACAATATGTCTAAAAAATCGTAGCCTAAATGGTCTTCAGTTATAGACAAAATTATAGTAACAAGCATTATTAAGGTTGTAGATATCATTAAAATAGCTGCGGCTTTAATAGTTACTTCTGGTAGAATTCTTCTTTCAAAAACTTCGCAATCCCTTTTTCCCCTCACTAAATTAAAAAGCGATATAAACAATACTCCAATTGTAGTAGTCTTAATACCACCTGCAGTTGATGCTGGTGACCCTCCTATAAACATTAAAACCATAATTATAACTGCTGTTGAAATTCTAAAATTTTCTAAAGGCAAGGTGTTAAACCCTGCAGTTCTAGGTACCACTGCATGAAATATTGATGCTTGAATTTTTCCCGACAAATTTAAATTTCCCATAGTTCCTGGGTTGTTGTATTCAAGTAAAAAAATCACCAGTGTTCCACCTACAAGCAATATTGAAGTAACAATAATAACTAGCTTAGTATGCAATGACAACATATGAATTTTTTTAGTTGAAATAATTTCCCAAAACACATAAAATCCAATACCACCAATTATTACAAGAAAACTTATGGTAATAGTAATAATTGGATTGTCTACATAATTCATCATGCTATTCCCTGTTAAATCAAACCCTGCATTACAGAAGGCAGATATGGAATGGAATAAAGAGAATGCAATTCCTTTTTTAATACCGTAGTCATCTATAAATACAATGGACAATAATATAGCACCCACAAGTTCTGAGATAAATGTAAACAATAGTATATTTTTAGTCAAACGAACAACTCCTTGCAGTTCATCGACGTTTCTTTCTTCCATTATTAAAACTCTTGTTTTTAAAGAAATCCTCTTTCCAAAAAAGAATGAAATCATAGCAGTCATGGTCATAACTCCCAAACCACCAATTTGAATCAATAGAATTATAACAAACTTTCCAAAGACTGTCCAATATTCCGCTGTGCTTACTACAGCAAGACCAGTCACGCAAGTTGCTGATGCAGATGTAAAAAGCGCATCCACGAACCCTGCACTTTTCCCACTAATGGATGCAACAGGAAGGGCTAAAAGAACAGTTCCAATTAATATAATTGAAGCGAACCCAAGAAAAAACACTAAATATGGATTTCTTTTTATATCGCTTATTGTGTTGAAAATTTTTTTCATGTTTTCCTCTTATTTATAACAATGAGAATGCTTTGCTAATTCAATTTCACTGCAACTTATTTGTTATGATTATATCACTTTAGTTAATATTTACAATGTATTTTTTCTCTTTAAAAAGAGCTTTTCATACAAATGGCTCTTTCACGAATTTATCTCTTCTGGGTTCGCATGAATTTAAAATTTGTTTTGATTTTCTAGCTGGCTTATTAAACTTTTTTTAAACAGGTCTAGGTCATAAAAAAAGACTGCATATAATTACAGTCATTTTTTGTTCTTAATTTGCTTTTACTTGTTCTACAAGGCTTGTGAATCCTGCTGCATCATATATTGCCATTTCTGAAAGCATTTTTCTGTTTATTTCAATATTATTTATTTTCAAAAGATTAATGAACTTGCTATAAGACAAACCGTTTTGTCTAGTAGCAGCGTTTATTCTTGCTATCCAAAGTTGTCTGAATTCTCTCTTTCTTAACTTTCTTCCAACATATGCATAAGACAGTGATTTCATTACTGCCTGATTAGCTGTTTTAAATAATTTACTTTTAGCTCCGTAGTATCCTTTAGCAAGCTTCAATACTTTTCTGTGATTTTTCTTTGCATTTACAGCTCTTTTTACTCTTGCCATTCTATTTTCCTCCTATGTCTATTTTCTATATTAATATGGTATTATTTTACTAATTCTACTTGTATCAGCACTTGACAACAATGTGCCCTTTCTTAAGTTTCTAATTGACTTAGAAGCTTTTTTACCTGTAAAATGATTTTTCCCAGCCTTAGATCTTTTTATTTTACCACTTCCAGTTTTAGAAAATCTTTTAGCCGCTGATCTGTTAGTTTTTACTTTTGGCATAACAGTTCCTCCTTAGTGTTATTTTTTTGGCGCTAAAAACATAGTCATGTTTTTGCCCTCAACAATTGGGTGCTTATCTATTACAGAATATTCTGATGTCATTTTAGCAAATTGCATCAATACAACCCTACCTGCTTCCATTTTTCCAAGTTCTCTTCCTCTGAAACGTACAACAACTTTTACTCGGTCGCCTTCTTCAAGGAATTTAGATGCATTTTTTGCTTTTACGATTAGGTCGTGCTCCTCAATATTCGGGGTCATCCTAATTTCTTTTATATTAATTACCTTTTGTTTTTTCTTAGATTCTTTCTCTTTTTTTGCCTGAGCGTATTTATATTTCCCATAATTCATTATCCTGCAAACCGGTGGTTCAGCAGTAGGAGATACATTTACTAGGTCCATTTTTTTAGTTTCAGCAATTTGCATTGCTTCTTTTGTACTTATTACACCTAACTGGTTTCCCTCAGAGTCAATAACCCTTACTTCCTTTTCACGAATCTGTTCGTTGATTTGAAGTTCTTTTATAATTTACACCTCCTAATAGTATAAAATTAATCTTTAAGACTTCTTTATTTATTTATATATATTAACAAAATAAAAAAGACAGCCAATTCACCGCTATCTTAAACAACACCAACAAAGTGCATTTATTTTTTAACCTTACTAACAGTTATAAAACGCCATAAGGTGAGAAGCGGTAACTTCTTCTTGAATCTTTTACCATTATATACAGTATTACAATAATTGTCAACAATTATTTATTTTATTTAGTCATAACTTTTTACCTTCTGGAAATGATAAATTTATGATAAAAATTAGTAACAATCAACTTGAGGAGGTAAAATGAAAAACAAATATTTTTATTTAACGATTATCTTTGTTGTATATAATATTATTATTCTAATAGTATCAAATATATATTCCTTGTCAATAATATTTTTTCTTCCAATGTTATTATATGTTGGATATTTAATTAAAACAGTTCCAAAAAACAACAAAAAAGCTAAAAATGATTCAAACCAATTTTTAGAAGAGTCAAGTGAATCTACTTCTTCAACCTCTTATTTTGAAAAGAAAAAGACTGAAGAACCAAAAGTGCAAATGAGTTTCAATGACGTTGCAGGTTTAGAAGAAATCAAGGATGACTTAATGGATGTAATAGATTTTTTAAATAACGAAGAAAAATACAAATCCATGGACGCAAAAGTTCCAAGAGGCATACTTTTGTATGGACCTCCAGGAACAGGTAAAACACTTATTGCAAAGGCAATAGCAGGAGAAGCAAATGCAACCTTCATATATTCAAGTGGATCAGAGTTTGTTGAGAAATATGTTGGTGTTGGTGCCAAAAGAGTGAGAATGATTTTTGAAAGAGCAAGAAAGGAAGCTCCTAGCATAATTTTTATTGATGAAATAGATGCTCTAGGCGCTAGACGAAACTCTGACAGCAACAACGAAAAAGACCAAACTTTAAACCAGCTATTAATAGAGTTAGATGGATTCAATAACACAAATAATGTAATTGTAATTGCAGCTACTAACAGAATGGATTTGTTAGA
>JBGUET010000169.1:0-5594 GCA_041821225.1 Sedimentibacter sp. | reverse complement strand
GATTTTGATTTTACTGACTATATGTTTAATAAATGGGATTTTTATTATGCTAACCAAGGAAATATTGTATATGCCGCCAATCCCAGATACAATGAGTTTTCTGGAACGGTAACAAGCCTATTAAAAAACAGAGTTATCTTTGTAACTGATGATTATGGAAATGTAAAGGCGTTTCAGCTTTCAGATATTCCTATTGTAATAAACGGTAAAAAAGACAGCATTGATAATTTAGAAAACAGCCGCATTAAAGTTGTTTATGAGGATAACTCATTCAACGGAGATGTTGTTGGAATAATTGCTTACAAACGAACAGATGTTATGGTTCTTGAAAAAAATGATTTGTATAAATCAGGAAGCAAAATTTTTGCAGGAAAATATCTGCCAACTAACAGCAAGTTTGAAATTAATTTAAATAAACTTCATATATACGGTGCTGCCTCATCTTTAGAAGAAATAAAAACCAATGATGTTATTTACTTTTATGAAACAGAAGAGTCAAATAAAATCACGGCATTAACTTTATATGTTTTTAGAAAGCAAGTTAGCGGCGTAGTAACATACATAGAAAATATCAATAACATTACATACTACACTGTTAACAACATTAATTACAAAACAGGAGAAAACTTTATTTATGTGGAACCGACATCTGTAAATGACAATGTAGAATTAATACTTGATAAAGACAAAAATATAATAAAGATTAATATATTGGATTATGGAAAACTTCCTTCCACTTTTGGCATAGTCATAAGTTCCTTAGGCAACACTAGTGCAAGCCCGACAGCGAAAATACTTGACGAATTAGGTAAATACAATACATATTCATTAGCAGACAATTCTAGTGTAGTAAATGTAATTGAGTCTGATTCAAATTTATTCAAACAAACATCTTTAAGGGCAAATGACTTAGTGAAGTTTGATTCTGTAACAAATGGACCTGTAAAAATAATAAATACTTTGCAATCTAAATATATTGCAAGCAACTACAATGCGAAGACACTCACTTTATCTAATGGAAACTGGCTATCGGCAGATACATTCATTGTATATGCAACCGATGGAAAATATCAATTGCTTGAACTAAGTCAACTTGGTACATATTTAGAAGGTAAAGCTGTTGTGAATTCCTACGGACACATAGATGCTATATATTTGAATAAGGGCATAAAAGAACCTATCTTTGTAGCTATTACACCAGAAGTACTTCCAAGTTATAATGGAACTGTTTATGGCATAGTAAAAAGTGTTACAAAAGTAGATAATTCAACTAGCAATGTACTGTTCTTTAACAACAGCAACGTTTTTACAATTTCAAACGCTTCATCGGCTGGAATGAAAATTTCATCTGTATTAAACTATTACTCAAGAGCAGTTATAGTTAACGGAACTATAACAAATATAGATAAGGTGACTCCGGAAACTGAAAAAATTAAAATTACTCAAATATATTCAAATCAAATGCTCATAGACAGCATTACTTACATGGAGTATTCATCAAATGTACTAGTTTATAATTGCACAACAGATGATTTAGGCAACATAACAAGTTTTAAACTTGGCTCAAAGTATGATATAAAGTCAGGTACAACAGCACAGCTTTACGACCTATACGGTGGTTTTGATGGGATAATTGATGTAATACTAGTTTTTAATTAAAAAATATAAGTATTAATATAAAAAAATAAGGCTTTTAAAATGCCTTATTTTTTTGTGTTGCAATGAATTTTTAATTACCCTTATACTATTTTTGTTGTGAAATCTTCAATGTTCCACACGTCTGTTACGAAACTTTCATAGAAATAAGGCTCATGGCTTACTAAAAGAATAGTTCCTTTGAACTCTCTCAATGCCTTCTCTAGTTCGTCTTTAGATTCTGGGTCCAAATGATTTGTAGGCTCATCTAACACTAGGAAATTCAATTCCTTTAATAATATCTTACATAATCTTACCTTTGCATTTTCCCCACCTGACAATACCTTCATCATGCTTGTTATATTCTCATTTGTGAGTCCGCAACGGGCTAGTTCTAGTCTAACTTCGTGGTTTGTCAAAGAAGGATATTCTTTCCAAACTTCATCAAGAGCAGTATTTGTATTGTTTCTTGAATCTTCCTGCTCAAAGTAACCGTAAAATACATTTTCTCCAAATGATACACTTCCGCTTATAGATGGTATTATTCCTAACATTGTTCTTAACAACGTAGATTTTCCTAGACCATTTACTCCCACAAGTGCAATTTTTTTATTCCTTTCTACCTGAAAGTTTAAAGGATTTGTCAAAGGTTGGTCATAACCTATAACTAGGTCTTTAGCTTCTATTAAAAATCTACTTGGTGATTTTGTTTCCTTAAATTTAAAAGTTGGCTTTGGTTTATCCTTTGGTCTTTCAATAACATCCATTTTTTCAAGCTTCTTCATTCGGCTGTTGGCCATTCCCCTTGTTGCTACCCTAGCTTTATTTCTAGCTATGAAATCTTCTAGTCTTCCAATTTCCTTCTGCTGTTTTGCATATTCTCTTTCATCTTTTTGTTTGTTCAAATCATATATTCTTGTAAATTCCTCGTAATTTCCTACATACCGTGTAAGTGAGCAATTGTCAACATGGTAAATAATATTGCACACACTGTTTATAAATGGTATGTCGTGAGAAATTAATATAAAAGAATTCTCGTAATTTAAGAGGTAATTTGTAAGCCACTGTATGTGATTTTCATCAAGATAATTTGTTGGCTCATCTAAAAGTAAAATTGTTGGATTTTGAAGTAAAAGCTTTGTCAAAAGCACTTTGGTTCTCTGACCACCACTTAATTCATCAACCATTTTATCCAGTCCAATATCTCCAAGTCCTAGTCCGTTTGCAACTTCCTCTATTTTTGAATCAATAATATAAAATCCGCTGCTTTCCAATATGGTTTGTATGTCTGCGGCATCTTCCATCATTTTATTTACTTCTTCTTCATTGGATGTTGCCATATTCTCATACATGTCTAAAAGTTCTTGCTCCATTTTAAACAAATCATCAAATGCAAGTCTCAAGTTCTCTCTTATGGAGGTACCTGATTTCAATGCTGAATGTTGGTCAAGATATCCTACAGTCACTCTCTTTGACCATTCAACAGTTCCTTCATCAGGCATAAGTCTTCCCATTATAATATTTAAAAATGTAGACTTTCCTTCACCGTTAGCTCCAATCAAGGCTACATGCTCCCCTTTCAAAAGTCTAAATGATACATTATCCAATATAGCACGTGCTCCAAAACCATGGGTTACATTTTTTACATCTAATATACTCATATTTTCTCCTTAAAAATTTATCCAATTACAACCCATATCATAATAAAAATTGTTTAGATTGTAAACATATTTTTCAAAATATATTTATAATAGGCACAAATTTTTCCATATTCAATTGATTTAATTTGATTGGTTTGTTATAATTAGCTGATAATTAAATTTTAGGAGGAAGCAAATCAAATGAACGAAAAGTTAAGACCCGCTTGGGTGGAAATTAGCAAAGAAAAAGCTATTCACAATTTTTTGGAAGTTAGAAGAGCAGTAGGCCCAAACAAAAAAATATGTGCTGTTGTAAAAGCTGACAGTTATGGGCTGGGATGTATGGAATTTTCTAAAATGTATTTAGAACATGGCGTTGATATGTTTGCTGTTGCAATTATAGGAGAAGCTCTGGAACTTCGTGAAGAAATCAAAGATAAAGATATTTTAGTTCTTGGATATACAAACGAAGAATTTTATGAAGATGCAATCAATAATGACATAACTCTTACAATTTATAATTATGAACATGCTGCTAAATTAAATGAAACAGCAAAAAAGCTAAACAAAATTGCAAATATCCACATAAAAGTAGAAACTGGAATGAACAGGCTTGGTTTCTTACCAACTGAAGAAAATGCAGACAAGGTGGCTGCAATTTCTAAAATGGAAAACATCAATATTCAAGGTGCCTTTTCTCATCAAGCAAAAGCAGATGAAGAGGATAAAACAACAGCACACAAGCAAGCAGAAAGATTTATTAGTTTCATGGACATGCTTGAAAAAAGAAGTGTTACTATCCCAACAAAACACATAGCTAATAGCGCTACAATAATAGAAATGCCAGAATATTATTTTGATATGGTTCGACCTGGAATAATACTATATGGTTTTTACCCTTCTGACGAAGTAAGTAAAGATAAATATATTTTTAAAATTTGTGCTACATTAAAAGCTAGACTAGCAAATGTAAAAACATTAGAAGCTGGTGAAGGAATTGGTTATGGTCACTTATTTAATACTACTAAGACTACCGTGGTTGGTACTATTCCTTTAGGTTATGCAGATGGATATTCAAGATTATTATCAAATAAGGGATATGTAGTTATTAAAGGAGTAAAATGCCCTATTTTGGGAAAAGTATGTATGGACCAATTCATGGTAGACTTATCACAGGTTGAAAATCCCAAAATTGATGACATAGCAATTATTTATGGAGATGGAACAGACGGTGCAATGACAGCTGAGGATGTAGCAAATATGAGAGGCACGATATCATATGAAGTGCTTACAAACTTAAGCAATAGGCTCCCAAGAATATACATTTAGGAGGAATTTATGAATTTTGATTTAATTAAAGAAAATGATAACGAGCTTTACAATGCAATGATGGAGGAAAAGGATAGACAGAATAGAAACATTGAGCTTATAGCTTCAGAAAACTTTGTTTCTGATACCGTTCTTGAGGCTATGGGAAGCCATTTAACAAACAAGTATGCAGAAGGATATCCAGGAAAAAGGTATTACGGCGGATGTGAATTTGTGGATAAAGTTGAAAATCTTGCAAGAGATAGGGCCAAAAAAATATTTGGTGCAGACCACGCAAATGTCCAGCCTCATTCAGGCTCAAATGCAAATTTTGGTGTTTACTTTTCAGTATTAAAGCCTGGAGACAAAATACTTGGAATGGACTTAACTCACGGTGGCCATTTAACTCATGGCAGTCCTGTAAACATGTCTGGTGCATATTTTAATGTTGTCTTCTACGGAGTAAACAAGGAAACTGAGAAAATAGATTATGACCAGGTAAGAGAAATTGCAAAACGAGAAAGACCAAAGCTAATAGTTGCAGGAGCAAGCGCATACTCAAGATTTATTGATTTTAAAGCTTTCAGAGAAATAGCTGATGAGACAGGCGCTTATCTCATGGTTGACATGGCCCATATTGCTGGATTAGTAGCTGCAGGTCTTCATCCAAGTCCTGTAGAGTATGCGGACTTCGTCACAACAACTACTCATAAAACTTTAAGAGGTCCTCGTGGAGGAATGATTCTTTGCAAAAGCGAATTTGCTCAAAAAATTGATAAAGCAATATTCCCTGGAACACAAGGTGGTCCCCTTATGCATGTAATTGCAGCAAAGGCCGCTTGTTTTGAAGAAGTTATGAAAGATGATTTCAAAATATATCAACAACAAGTATTAAATAATGCAAAAACATTGTCTCAAGAACTTATGAACAAAGGCTTTAGAATAGTATCTGGAGGAACAGACAACCATTTAATGCTTGTGGATCTTAGAAATAAGAATTTAACAGGCAAG
>JBGUET010000168.1:0-5611 GCA_041821225.1 Sedimentibacter sp. | reverse complement strand
CTACTGATTTAATGTTAGAGTTTAAATATGAATCTTTATCAACAACATTTTGCAGTGTTTCTTCTATATTATCCCATGATCCTGTATATTTAATATCAAAATTTTCATCATATTTTAACATTTGTTCAAATAAAACATTTTCAAGTTCACTAAAATTGCTGGCATTGTAAGTATCGCCATAGGCTTTTGATGTAAGAACAACAACTGAAATTATTGCAATGCTAACGGTTGTTCTAAATAGGGCTTTTTTCATTTAATCACCTTCCTGTCATTTATAACACTAATTATATACTATAATTGGTTCTAATTAAAGAGATTTAAAATATTTCATCGATTTGTTGAAAGATAACATTTTTTAATGTATTATAAATATAATTATATTTATAAATGCTATACAATATTACTTTGACGTAATTTTACTAGAAAAGTTTCATAAAAGGAGAAAGTATGTATAAAAATATTTTAAATGATATTTTATTAGAAAAAACCCCTTCAGAGGGTATATATGAATTAATTGAAACTGGTGAAATAAATGAGATAATTCCCGAATTAGTAAAATTAAAGGGATTTAATCAATATACTCCATATCATGACAAAGATGTTCTAGAACACACTATGGCTGTGCTTGATAACATAAAGCCAAATTTGAATTTAAGAATGGCTGCACTGTTGCATGACGTAGGTAAACCGGCTTGCTTTACAACTGACGATAAGGGAAGAGGACATTTTTACGGTCACAACACTAAGTCAGCGGAAGAAAGTGAAAAAATATTAAAGAGGCTTGGATATGACAATGATTTCATAGTGAATGTAAAAACTCTTATTCAGCATCATTATATTAAAGAAATAATTGCTAATGTTAAAGAAAAAGGAATAAGAGATTTTATTGATTCAGTTGGAGAAGAACGATTAGATGACATGCTTGAATTAATACGAGCAGATATGATGGGAAAACCAGGTTCGAAAAATATTGAAGTTGTTAATAAACTAAAAAAAATGTGTGAGGAATATATGCAAAATAAAGATGCTGAATAAATCAGCATCTTTATTTTTGAGGGCTATTTAATTAATCGTTATTGAATTCTAGTTTTCTGTAGTTGGTTCTGATGCTGGAGTTTCTTCCATCATTTCAGTTATTTCTTGAGCGTTTAAAGCTTCTTCAGGAATTTCAAAATCTGTGGCTGAATTGATATTTAACACATCCATAACCATTGTAGCCTTTATTCCTTTTATAATTTCCAATTGGTCTTCTGGAATTTCTCCCAATATACTAGTCATACCGTCTACAATATTTGAAAGCATATTGCCTAAATCCATTTCATACCTTACTATTTCTCCAGATGTTTCATCAATATAGACTATTATTGAAATATCACCAAGGTCTCCGTTAACAAGCCCTTTAAGCATTTCTCCAGTCATTACTTCTTGCTCATTAGTTGAGGCTGACATATCTTCTACATATTCACCTAGCATATCTTTATAAATATCTGTGGACATAGCATATTCCATTTTCAACATAGTCTTGCCTGTTGCATCCGTATATTTTCCGAAATATTTAACATCTTTAATATATTTTTCCATCAATTCTTTATTTGCTTGCATTGATGCTTCATCATATTTCATTAGTTTTGAAAACATTTCATCATCAACAGTTGATTTCATCCAAGTAAGAGCACCTTTTTTGTCATCTACTCCCACGTATGTAGTGTAATTGTTATCATCAATAGTTAAATACATATTCATAACCGGCTGTGACATTTCTTGTCCCATTACATTCATTACCATGTCAGCAGATATTTTTGCTTTCATAGGATTTGTAAACATAGTCATTAACATGTTCATTTTCATATCCATTTTTTGAACACTACCAGTTTCATCAGGTATATCCATTGACATGTTTATTGCAATGTTTGCATCATAGTTTTTCCAATCATATGATTTATCACTAGCTGCAATAAATATTGCTTTAGCATCCATTGGCTCAGTCGTTATAACGACTGTATTCAATGATTGGTCCCATTCTACATCAGATCCAAATGCTTCAAGGACTGCTCTAATAGGCAAAAACGTTCTTCCATTTACAATTTTAGCGGCTGTATCAGTTTCTATTTTTTCTCCGTTTTTTAATATATAATTTTGTTCAATAGGAACTTCTACTTTAACATCGCCTTTCATTGCAATAGCAATGCGACTTTCATTGTTCCATTCAACAGTTGCACCATATTTTTCAAGTGTTGCTCTAAAGGGAACGAGAGTCCTGTTGTTTTCATTAATAAACGGAAACCCTAAATCATCATTGAATTCAACCTTGTTTGAATCAATAGCAATTATAATATCATTTGCACTTTCAGCAAAGACGGTTACTGACGAAAATACTAGAATAACAGTTAAGCTTAGTAAAAAAATTATCTTTTTCATTTTATTTCTCCTTTTAAAAGTATTTTACCTCGTTTTATATTATAACAATATCAATCAAAAATCAATACATATTGTATGTTTTTTACAGTATACGTAAGTAAATATATTGTGAATTTTATAACTATGTTTTGTATTTTATAACTATATTTTGCATTAGGACCATGCATGCCATAAAAATTGAAGTTAGTTTGCTGAAATACATAATATTTATTTTTTTTGCTAGATTATTGAATATTTTATCCCTTGAGTATATAATAATATTGATTATTAATATTCGGATAAAAGTGATTATTATTTCATTAAACTATAAATGTATCTTTTTAAGGGAGAGAGCTATGGATAAAAAATATGTTCTTGCATTAGACCAAGGTACTACTAGCTCGAGAGCTATTCTTTTTAATAGAAACGGAGCAATTGTAAATTCATCACAAAAGGAGTTTAAGCAAATATACCCTAAGCCAGGATGGATTGAACATGATGCTTTAGAAATTCTAGAAACTCAATTAAATGCAGCAAGGGAAGTTATAAAAGATATCAATGTAGATGAAATTGCTTCTATAGGAATTACGAACCAAAGAGAAACTACTGTATTGTGGGATAAAAAAACAGGCAAACCAGTATACAATGCAATAGTATGGCAGAGTAGGCAGACTGCTAGTATATGTGATGAATTGAAAAAAGATGGATTAGAACTATACATAAAGGAAAATACAGGATTAGTAATAGATGCATATTTTTCTGGAACGAAAATTAAGTGGATTTTAGACAATGTGCCAGGAGTTAGAGAAAGGGCAGAACAAGGAGACATATTGTTTGGAACCATAGACACTTGGCTTGTATGGAACTTGACTGGGGGTAAAATCCATATAACCGACTATTCAAATGCTTCTAGGACAATGATATATAACATAAGGTCATTACAGTGGGACGAGAAAATATTAAGTGTTTTAGATATACCTTCTTCAATGTTACCTACTGTAAAACAATCTTCTGAATTTTATGAAACAACAAACAAAGAAATTTTTGGCACTGAAATTCCAATTGCAGGCATAGCGGGAGACCAGCAGGCTGCCTTGTTTGGACAATTGTGTTTTCAAGAGGGAATGGTAAAAAACACTTATGGTACAGGGTGTTTCATGCTTATGAACACAGGAGAAAAAATCGTTAATTCTAGTAAGGGACTTTTAACTACCATAGCCTGGGGTGTTGACAATAAAGTGGAATATGCCCTTGAAGGATCAATATTTGTCGCTGGAGCTGCGATTCAATGGCTTAGGGATGAACTTAAAATAATAAATGATGCTGCAGATTCTGAATATTTTGCCAATAAAGTAGAAAATACAAATGGAGTCTATGTTGTTCCTGCTTTTACCGGCTTAGGAGCACCATACTGGGATATGTATGCTAGGGGAGCAATTCTAGGACTTACAAGAGGTGCAAACAGAAATCATATTATAAGAGCGACCCTTGAATCCATTGCTTATCAAACTAAGGATGTTATAGAAGCAATGATTGATGATTCTGGAATAAATTTAACAGCCTTAAAAGTTGATGGGGGAGCAACTGTTAATAATTTTTTAATGCAATTTCAGTCAGATATACTCAACGTCAATATAGAAAGACCGGAAGTAACTGAAACAACAGCGCTAGGTGCTGCATATCTTGCAGGTCTTGCAGTGGGATTTTGGAAATCAAAGGGGGAGATAGCTCAAAATTGGAGTATAAACAAAAAGTTTAAAGCTAGTATGAACGATGAAAAACGAAATGAACTTTACAGAGGTTGGAAAAAGGCAATTGAAAGATCGAAATCATGGGTATGACCTAACCCCATTTTTCAGAGTGATTTTTCTGAAAAATGGCTGGTAGGTCAACCGCAGCGAGTTCCCAATTTATGCGAACGGTAGTGAGTAGATAAATTGATGAACTCCACTGCGTTAAAAATCAAATCACTAAATGGAGGATCAAAAAATATTATGAATAAAAACTTTTTCATTAGCAATAGGTCAAAACTCGCAGAAAAAATGGAAGACTATTCTACTGCGGTGTTTTTCTCGGGAAAAGCTCCAAGGGAAAGTGCTGACCAAGAATATTATTTTAGTGTGGATAGAAACTTCTTTTATCTCACGGGGATAGATAGGGAAGATATGGTTTTGGTAATAAACAAAATAGCAGGAAAAGCAACTGAAACATTGTACATACCTCCTGTTGATGAATATTATGAAAAATGGTTTGGCATTATTATGAGAAAGGAAGAAGCAGTTGAAACATCAGGAATAAAAACAATTGAAAACAGGAATGAATTCATGACTCAGTTTGCAAAGAAACTCTCTGCTTCTGATAGACCTGACCATGTGTATATTTTCTCATATATTACTGACAAGGATGAACCTTATGACAGCTATAGAAGCCTTGCTCATTGGATAAGAAACCAATATCCAGGTGTTACTATTAAAAGCTCCCTAGATATAATGACTGAATTAAGAAGTACAAAATCAGAAGAAGAAGTTGAAGAAATCAAGACTGCAATAGGATATACTAAAGAAGCTTTAGAATTTGTAATGAAAAATTTAAGGCCTGGGAAATATGAATATCAAGTTAAGGCAGATTTTGAATATCAAATTATGCAAAAAGGTTCAAAACCTAGTTTTATCACTATAGGGGCTTCTGGTAAAAATGCAGTTATTTTGCATTATGTAGAGCTTAAACAAAAAATGGAAGATGGAAGCATGATTCTTCTGGATTTAGGAGCATTGTCCAACAACTACGCATCAGATATTACTAGAACTTATCCTGCCAATGGAAAATTCACACAAAGGCAAAAAGACATATACAACATAGTTTTAGAGGCACAAAATGTAACTAAGGAAGCAATGCATGTAGGGGCGTCTGAAGGAGCTGTAAATGATGCAGTAAAAGCACATTTTGCAAAAGGTTTGAGAAGTTTAAAACTTATAAAAGATGATTCTGAAGTTGAAAAATATTATTATCATAATATAGGCCATCCATTGGGTCTTGATGTTCATGATTTAAGAAGAAGAGATAAAATAATGCAGGAAAATAATGTTTATACTATCGAACCAGGCTTGTACATTAAAGAGGAAGGTATTGGAATTAGAATAGAAGACGATGTATGGGTAACAAAAAATGGCATAATCAATCTTTCTTCAGACATAATAAAAACAGTAAATGATAT
>JBGUET010000167.1:0-5683 GCA_041821225.1 Sedimentibacter sp. | reverse complement strand
CATATCATTTTCCTTCAAATATACAATAGCATCTTCAACTTGTATATGGTTCAATGGTATTTGCTCATAAGTTTCTGTATCCATAAAATAATACAATTCACTATCATTATATAAATATTGCATTTCCTTTGTCTCAATACGTGCCAACGGAAATTTTTCTGATGGGTTGAATGTCTCTTCTCTTATAGCTCCAGTTATTATGTTTTTTAACTTTGTTCTAACAAAAGCAGCTCCTTTTCCTGGCTTAACATGTTGGAAATCTACTATTTGCCATAATCCATTATTCCAAGATATTGTAATACCTTTTTTAAAATCACTAGCTGAAATCATTTACATATGTCTCCTCCTTCGTGTATATTATAACCAGCTGATTGCTGCTTATTCCTTTATAATAGTTCTTCCAGTGGTGGGCACAATAGATACCTCTTTAATTTCATTTGTCTTAGTATCTAGTATGGAAAAAGTACCTGCATTAACGGGCATTCCTTCATAAGTAAAACCGATTGTGTCCATATTAGCATTAGTGTAGTCGATATTATATCGTTGTTCAAATTCTACTGTCTTTTCAACAACAGTATTTTTGTACACATAATAGCATCCCTTGCTTTTATCAATACTTATCTTATAGCCAGAGGCAGGTTTTTTCATGCTTTCCATCTGCACATATCTTACATCCATAGTAAATTCATTAGCCATTTTATCCAAATAGGCAAAACCACTGTCTAATTTCGGAACAACTAATGCAAAAACAATACTTAATATAGAAATGGTAACAATCAACTCAATAAGGGAAAACCCTTTATTATTCATAGCCCACCTAAAATATATTATAGTTTATTTTATAAATTAATTCAGCATTTGTCAATGTATTTATTTTTTTATCACCACTAAAGATTGAATTTATTAATATATATGAAAACAACATGAAGTTCTAGTATTAAAATTTGGAATTTTTTCAATAATTCCTCATACATACAACCTGCACTGCTTCATAGGTGCAATTGCCTTTTTCTAATACAAGCCTTATTTTTATAACATTGGTATCTTTTAAAGCACCTTCATTAATAAGGGAAATAAACATATTTTTCACATAGCTTCCCAATTCAACCGTTGGTTTCATATCGCTGTATCCGCATCCATAGCGAATATCATTTCCCACTATGTGGAAAACATAATTTTCACTTGTTTCTTCCCCATATTTAAATGCTATTTTATTAGCACTCATTTCAATTGCTGGTTGTCTACTAGCAATAAGAGAATATTGGTTTAATTCATCCTTTTTAACTAATGCAATGCTCTCAGAACTCATTATTTTATTAGACATGAAATTAAGTATATATTGAGTTTGAAATTGCAACTCTGATTGATTTTTTACGCTCTTGTAGCTTTTTAGGCTTACAATAAAAAAATATATTACCAAGGAAATAACCATTGCGGATAATCCTAAAGCTACTAACAATTCAATCAAGGTAAAACCCTTCATATTATTTTTCATATTGCACCTCTAATTCTAAATATCTCTTATTTCCCAGGAGATGATTATACCTTTCCGCTACTTAGGACCAACCGTTAAAACTAATATAATTTAGTAAATCAGCTAAATTATTTTTTAAATCATAATAGTCAGGAATTAAAATTATTATATCAACACAGGCAGTTTTTTCAATACATTCAGAATTGTATTTGGACTTTATATTAACTTTAAGTTTATCACTGCAAAAAAGCAACGTAGCCCCATTAGTTATTTCTACCATAGGATTTGAATTTCTGTATACAGTTTTTTCTAAATTTGTAGTCATATAAATCTTATAACTTTCTCTAAAGATATTTTCAGCTTCAACTTCATTTAAAGGAAACAAAAGCAAGTATTCATTGGCTTTTTTTAAAGAATCTTCTACTGCATCATCCATCAATTCATAAGCATCGACAAAGGCAACATTAAGTCCTGTCTCAGCCATGTAAAATGATTGTTTAGCTTGAGTGTTGAATTTTTTAATATTATACTGCATCACTGCCATATTTAAAACTGATGCTCCTAAAACAATTATTATAGCCATTACAATGATTAAAAGCACTAAAATAGAACCTTTATTATTCATATATTTTACTTCCTGCCAAACTACTGATTATTTCTCCACCATTAATAATATCAATGCTTATGTAATAAATAATTCCATGGGGCACTATTTTTATTTTAGCTCCATAAGCATTATCAGTCTCCATAACATTCTTTAGGTAGCAACCTGAATCACTGTTAAAATTGTATAATTCAATATTCAGCCCATGCATAGATTTAAATTCCTCCATGTACATTTGTGCCATCTGAACAGCTTTAAATTCCTCACTGCTTTTACAGTTGATTTTAGCAGAAAAAATAAACATAGACATTAAAGGAACAATCAAAATACCTAAAATTCCAATTGTCATTATTATTTCTACAAGGGTAAATCCTTCATTATTCCATTTCTTTAATCCATACTTACTCATATATTCACATCCAATGGCTCAGCATAAAACCTTAAATTTATAACACCATATACATTGTCTTTGTCCATATAAATGTCCATATGCTCAATCACAATATCTATTAAGCCACTTTGCAATTCATCAACAAACTTCAGCATATTGTCATAGCTTGATTTAAACTCAATTTCAACAGAAATCATAACAGCAGTTTGTTCTTCATCATCATTTTTTATTTCCCCTGATTGATCCACATCATTATCATCATTATTATTGTTGTTGTTAAAAGAAGCTGGAAGCACTTCTGAAAAATTAATGCATGTTGATTCAATATTACAACTTGAAATATTTTCATTTAAAATCTCAATTATTTGTTCTTGTTTTATACCCATTAAGACATTTAACTCATTGATTTCTTTAAGAATTTTATTTACACTGTCTTCGTAATATTTTTTGTTTTTAAAATTATCAGACATATTTTCATAATCAATTTTAATTTCTAAATATTCATCTTGCTTAGAAATTAACTTTTCCACTGGATTTCCAGGCACATTATTTTTCAACACATAAGAAAACACAAGCACAGCAACCAAACAAATTATTGCTTTTATCCACTTATTATTCTTCATATAACTCATCCTTCAATTTGCATATAACTACATATGAATAGCTTGAAATTTGCTCTTCCTTTATAATTTCAACCGATGGCATGTATACATTGCCTACAAATTCCATAGCCCTAATATTTCCTATAAACACTGCAACCTGTTCTAATGTTATGGAATTGCACTGTAACTCTATATTATCCTTATTAATATAAATGGAATTAATTATTGTGCCATATGGGGCCGCTTCTTTAATATTTACAAACATCTCAGAATTTATAGTATCTTCTTTCTCAGTCGCTTTTTTTATATTAACTGCCTTAATATAATATTTTTTTAGTGAATCAACATTATTTTTATAGTCCTCAATATCAAAATCCAAATCCATGTTAGCTTTATTATTTATAAACATACTCATTGCAGTTGCATCATTTTCTAATTTGTTAACATTTGAAAAATAATTCAAAGCATAATATGTCAACAACATTAACAAAATTAGAGTAGCCGACATTAAAGCAACGCCTATATTGAATTTATATTTATGATATTGATGCCTGTCCTTCAAAAAGTTAACATCATTTTTACTGGAGTAAAATGCCAGAAATAAATTGAAATATTTATTTAATGTTAATTCTTCTTCAGCCAAATAGTTTACAGTCATGTTAGAAACATCATTTATAGTTTCCACATGAACATTAAAATCAGAAAATATTTCATTGTTTAATAAGAGCTTTATATTGTCTCCATACAAATATATTTTTTCAATAATATTTTGTTTGTTAAGAGAACAATAATATCTTATATATCGCCCTATTTCATCAATCCATTCATCCTTTCCATCCTCTGACACAGAAAGACTTGAGTTATAATATCCGGCTTCTGTTTCTGCCACATTTTCCGTATATTTTGTTTTATCTGTATTTATGTGAGAAATTCTGAAGAATTCTGTGACCCCTTTATTTATTACGCTAAATGAAATGGTATCCTTATTTGCATTAAGAAAAGCTGAGCTGATGTTTGTTTCCATTTCTTTATTGTTAACCGCCAAGTTATATTTAAAAATATTCTCAAGTAAATTAGGAGAAATATCCAAATATGCTAAATCAAGATTTAACTCGTCTGCTAATTTTAAATATTGATTGTAAATTTTAATTGGCATACAACAAACTATATAACTTGCTTTTTTTATGCCTTCACTTATAAAAATTTCTTTAGTTTTATACATCATCTTATATTGATTTAAATCGGCATACATAATTTCTTGTAGCTTAAAGTTAATCATGGACTTAGTTTGTTTGTTGCTCTTTAAATATGGCAACTCTATTTTTCTTGTAATTACAGAGCTTGAGTTAATAATAAAGACTGTTCGCTTAGTCTTTATTAAGTTCCCTAACAAAGCTTTTTTCATAATTTCCTTAATTACATCAATACCAAGCATTTTACCATCTTTAATGCTATTTATAGGAACAACAACAGACACACACTTATAGACAGTCAGTGTTTTTTCTTTTCTTGATCCTTCCATTATTTTAATATTGTCATCATTTAATTCAACAACTAATAAATTTACCATGTTAATCCTCTATTATCCTCATCTGCTTGAGGCATAGCCTAAAAGTCAAATAATATTTTTATGTTAATGAATATCCAAACAATTTACATAATAGCTAAGCCTTCCCCAGAATTAGCAACACAATTATTGAACAGTATTAACCATATCAAACATGGGAGTTACCATGGCAAGCATTATGAAACCAATAATTGCTGCCATAATTACAATCATCATAGGTTCAATCATAACAACTAATTTTTGTATTGTATTTTCAGCTTCTTCGTCGTAAAAATCAGCAGTTTTGTCCAAGACCTCTTCAATTTCTCCCGACTCCTCTCCAATTTTAATCATGTAGTGTACCATTTGAGGAAATAGATTCTGATTCTTTATAGAATAAGAAAGAGAGGACCCTTTTCGCACATCCTCTCTAGCATTTAAAATTATTCTTTTTATATATTCATTCCCAGCAACCATAGCAACAGAGTCAAGTCCTTCAAGCAAAGGAACTCCACTGCCCACAAGCGTAGATAATGTTCTTGTAAACCTTGATGCAACAAGCTTTATCTTCAATGTTCGGAACAAAGGTATTCGCAGCTTATAGCTGTCAATCATATACCTGATTTTTTCACACTTACTCAATTTAGAAAAACTTACAATAAATAATAAAACCACCAACACAATTACATACCACATATTTTTAATCCATTGGCTCATATTCAACATCATTAAGGTCACAAAAGGCAATGGTACGCCTGAACTGCTGTACAAATCAACAAAAGTAGGCATAACATTGGTCAGCAGAAATATTACAACAGCGGTTGCAACAATTGACAGTACAGCAGGATAGACCATAGCCGATTTAACTTTGCTTTGAATTTTCCATTCTTTTTCATAATGTGTTGCAAGGCGGCACATGACACGTTCAATATTGCCGCTTATTTCACCGGCTTGAACCATAGAAACAAACATTTCCGGGAAAGATTCTTTATGATTAACAAGAGTTTCAGACAATGTGCTACCCGTTATTAGCTCCTTGTACATATCTGACAAAACGGTGCGCAAA